>JAQGHZ010000219.1 GCA_028291485.1 Rubritepida sp.
CCTGATAGGCCCGGCGCATGATGGCATCCCCGAAGCTCGGTTGGCCATCGATATCCAGCATCAGGCCGAAGCCGTAATCCTTGGGCGTGGCCTCGGTGCTGCGGTCCTTGCTCATGGCGAGGCCGCCGGCGTCCAGCAGGATCGTGCCGCGGTCGGGCCGGCGGCCGATGACGCTGGCCAGAACCGTCACCGCGATGTCCTTCAGCGGATGCGTGCCGATCTGGCCCTGGAACAGGTCGCCGAACATGTAGACCCCGGCGCGCACCTCGGTGACGCCCTCCAGGCTCTTCGCGTAGAGCGCTGTGGGCGAGGATCCCATGGAGACGATCTTCACCTTGAGCCCCGCCTCGCGCATGGCCTGGGCGGTGCCGACCACGGCGGCGCGCTCGGCCTCGGCCACCTCGGCCATCTGGGCCTCGCTGCGGCCGGCATAGGAATGCCCGCCATGGGTGAAGGTGCCGAGCATCTTCTTGCCCAGTGCGCGGGCCACTTCCATGGCGCCCTCCGGCACGGTGCCGCCGCGATGCTCGCCGCAATCCACCTCCACCAGCGCCGCGATCTGGCCGGGATGGGCGGCGATCTTCTCCGCCATCTCCACATCGTCGGTGATGATCTTGATGCGGGCGCCGGCCGCGTTCATCGCCGCCACGCGCTCCAGCTTCTGGGGCGTGATGCCGACGGCGTAGATCTGGTCGATCCAGCCGGCCTTGGCGAGGTACTCGGCCTCCGCCAGGGTCGAGACCGTGACCGGCCCGAAATCCGGCGCCGCCAGCTTCGCCACCTCGACGGATTTGGCCGTCTTCATGTGCGGGCGCAGCACCACGCCGGGATGGCGCGCCAGCGCATCCGTCATCAGCTTCAGATTGCGCTTCAGCACGCCGAGGTCGAGCACCAGGGCCGGCGTGGGGATGTCGTCGAGGTTCATCGGTCGGTGTCCTGGTCGATCGGCAATACGGGCCGCGGCAGCTTCTGCCAGTCGAAGCGGGTGAGGATGGGCGAGGTCAGGCCGGGCGCATCCACCTCGACGATCTGCTCGTGCTGAAAGAACTCGTCGAAGCCGCCGCGGAAATGCCCCCGCGACTTCACCACCACGGCGCGGGCCTTGGCCACGTCGATGCCGAGATGCTCCAGGAAAGCCGGGTCCGCGCATTGCGTGCGCTGGCTGATGACGACGACGGAGATGCCGTCCATCTGGATCCAGGCCGTCTCGCCGAGCTGCATGGCCGTGCCGGCGAAGATGCCGCGCCGCCCCGTCACCTGGCCGTCGGAGAGCGCCATCACCTTGGCCTCGGCGGCGAAGGGGCGGCGGAAGGGATCCTGCTCGGCGGCGCGGTTGAAGCGGGCCTCGAAGGTCTTCCCGACGCCGAGCCCATGCGCCTCGGCGGCCAGCGCCGGATCATGGATCACGCCGAAGACGGCGCCCTGCACGCCGGCGCGATGGAAGGATTCCAGCAACCACATGGTGTTGCCGCTTCCGCCGCCGCCGGGATTGTCGGCGACATCGGCGAAGGCCAGCGGGGTCTCGCTGGTCAAGGCGCGCTCGGTCGCCTCCTCCAGGCTGGTGAGGTGGGCGACGAAGCGGTCACGCCGGGCCCAGGCGGCATCGGCCAGCTCGTCGGCCAGCCGGTCCACCGCGCCCTGATGCGTGCCGGTGACGACGGCCGTCATGCCGTTGAAGGGCGTATCGCCATAGGCGAAGCCGGCCATGACAGAGACGTTGGCAATGCGCGGATCGGCCGCCCTGCGCTCCTGGCCGAGGTTGATCACCTCGGCATAGGGCCCCTGCGCCGTCAGCAGCGAGACGGTCGGCGCCACGATCGGCAGCCGGCGATGGGCGCGGACGAAGCGCTCGCCGGCCAGAAGGCGGCGCAGGAGCTGCGCGCTCTCGGCGCCACGGGCGCGCATGTCCATATGCGGGTTGGTCAGGTAGCCGACATAGGCGTCGTTCAGCGCGACATTGGCGTCGGAGACGTTCGCGTGCAGGTCGTAGCTGCAGATGAAGGGGAGTTCGCCCAGTTCGGCGCGGACCAGCGCCTGCACGGCGCCCTCCGGGTCATCGAGCACGGTGGTCAGGCCGGCGCCGTGCATCACGCAGAAGACGCCGTCCACCCGGCCGCGCAGCAGCCGCAGCCCGGCCTGCCATACGGCCATCAGCCTCTCGAAGAAGCCGTGGTCCACCGGGCCGTTCGGCTCGGCCATGGCGAGCAGGATGGGATGCGGCACCCAGGGGCCGGCCGCGTCCATGTCGGTGACGAAGCCCGGCATCTCGCCCAGCGCCTGGGGCGAGGCGCTGCGGGAGTCGGCGACGATGGCCTCGCCGCGCAGCAGGCAGCGATAGGCGAAGTCGGCCTCGGTCGCGATGGGCGCGAAGCGGTTGCACTCGATGGAGAAGCCCAGCAGCGCGATACGCGGATTTTTCATATCGAGACTCCCAGCAATTCGGCAAAGCGCGGCGTGGACTTGATGCCGGTGCCGGTCAGCACGGCCACCGTCGTCTCGCGCGCCGCGATCTTTCCGGAAGCGATGAGCTTGGATACGGCCGCGGCCGCCTGGGCCGAGGTCGGCTCCACATAGACGCCCTTCTTCGCAAGGCCGAGCGCGGCCGCCGCGATCTCCTCCTCGCTCAGCATCACCGCGCCGCCGCCGCTCTCGCGCATGGCCTTGAGGCATTCGGCGGTGCGCAGCGGCTTGGAGATGGCGGTGCCCTCGGCGATGGTCGGCTTGGCCTCTATGGGATCGAGCCCCAGCGCCGCCCGCGCGATGGGCGCGCAGTTCGCGGGCTGCGCGGCGAAGATGCGCGGAAGCCTGGCGATCTGCCCGGCCCGCAGCAATTCGGAAAAGCCGATATAGGCGCCCAGCACGTTGGAGCCGGCACCGCAGGGCACGATCACATTGTCCGGCGCCTTGAACCCAAGGTCCTCCCAGAGCTCATAGGCGAGCGTCTTGGTGCCCTGCAGGAAAAAGGCCTGCCAGTTGTGGCTGGCGTAGAAGATCTTTTCCGCCTCGCGCTCGGCCGCATCCGCGCAATCCTGGCGCGAGCCGGGGACCAGCGTGATCGCGGCACCCGCGGCCCGGCTCTGCACCGTCTTGGCCGGGCTGGTGCTGGCCGGGACGAAGATCGTCGCCGCCATGCCGCCGGCCGCCGCATAGGCGGACACCGCCGCGCCGCCATTGCCGGAGCTGTCCTCCAGCACGGCATTGATGCCCTGCTCGCGCAGGAGGGACAGCATCACCGAGGCGCCGCGGTCCTTGAAGCTGCCCGTCGGCATGAACCATTCGCACTTCAACAGCACGGTCGTGCCGCCGACCTCATGCTCCACCAGGGGCGTGCAGCCCTCGCCCATGGTGATGGGCGTCGCGGGCAGGAACGGCAGTGCTGCGGCGTAGCGCCAAATGCTGCGAATCCCGCCCGATATGTCGTCGCGGCTGATTCCCGGCAAATCGCTCACCAGCAGCGGCGCGCCGTCGTCGCCGCACCAGCGAGGGGTTTCAAGGGGGTAGAGGCGCCCGGAGCGCGGATCGATGTAGGAAGCCATGCCGGCCAGGGTTGCGCGCGCGCGCGCTTCGGGCAAGCCTGGGCCACCATGGAAAATGACCTCGTTCGTCTTGCCGCCGATCTGGTGCGTATCGACAGCCGCAGCCCCCTCTCCAATATCCCCGTCGCCGACCGGATCGAAGCGGAGCTGGAAGGCTTCGAGATCGAGCGGCTGGACTACACGGACGCCGCCGGCGTGGCGAAGCGCTGCCTGGTGGCCCATCGCGGCGGGCCGGGCGGCCTGGCCCTCTCCGGCCACATGGACACCGTGCCCGATACCGGCTGGACCGACGATCCCTGGAGCGGCCGCGTGGCCGACGGCATTCTGCACGGGCTCGGCTCGGTGGACATGAAGGCCAATGTCGCCGCCTGCATCATGGCCGCCAAGGCCAGCCCGCGCGCCACCCTGCTCATCACCACCGACGAGGAGACGACCAAGCAGGGCGCCCGCAGCATCGCGGAGCACTCCAAGCTGGCCAAGCGCGCCGAGCTGCGCGGCACCGTCGTCGCCGAGCCGACCAGCCTCATCCCCGTGCGCGGCCATCGCGCCCACATCGCCTTCACCGCCACGGCCGAGGGGGTGCAGGCGCATTCCTCCACCGGCAAGGGGCTGAACGCCAACTGGGCGCTGATCCCCTTCCTGGTCGAGGTGCAGGCGATGTTCGAGCGGTTGCGGAACGACACCTCGCTGCAGGACACCGCCTACGACCCGCCCTTCAGCGACTTCAACCTCGTCATCGACAACCACGGCACCGCCGTGAACGTGACGGCGGCGAAGGCCACCGCGCGCATCAAGTTCCGCTACAGCCACCGCATCGACCCGACGCCCGTGGTGGCCGCCATGCGCGAATCCGCCCGGGCCAACGGCCTGACGCTGGAGGAGATGCGCGAGGGCCGCCCGCCGGAATTGCCGGCGGACCACCCGCTGATCCAGCTCGCCGCTGATATCACGGGCCAGTCGCCGCGCACTGCACCCTACGGCACCGATGCCTCCGAGCTCCAGGCGATCGCGCCCTGCGTCGTGCTCGGCCCGGGCAGCATCGAATACGCCCATA
>JAQGHZ010000202.1 GCA_028291485.1 Rubritepida sp.
CCCGCCTCGGTGAGGAAGATGCCGCGATAGGGCTTGGTGGCGACCAGCCCGTCGCGCTGCAGCCGCGTCACCGTCGCCGCCACCGTGGCCGGGGCCACGCCCATGCGCCGCGCGATCTCGACCGACCGGGCCTCGCCCTCCTCGCGCAGCAGGTCGGCCACCAGCTCCACATAGTCCTCGGCCACGGCCATGCGGTCGCCCTCGCGCTGGCGCGCGAAGCGGGCGGCGTGATCCTCGGCCGGCGGAAGGAGGCGCTGGGCGCGGGGGGAACGCATGGGCATGGACTTAGAATAACCGGGATTGATAGTCACCATTGCAGATATTAGCTTAGGCTAAGTTTTGGAGCCCTGCATGGCCGATACGACCGTGGCGGATCCCGCCGCCCCCAGCCTGGCCCCCCGGAGCCTTCCTGAGGTGCATCGAAGCGTCGCCGTCCCCAATGCGGGCGGTTTCCTGCGCAAGCTCTTCGCCTTCATGGGGCCAGGCTACCTGATCGCGGTCGGCTACATGGACCCCGGCAACTGGGCGACCTCGCTCGCCGGCGGCTCGGCCTTCGGCTACACGCTGCTCTCCGTCGCGCTGGTCTCCTCGCTGATGGCAATCCTGCTGCAGGCGCTCTGCGTGCGGATCGGCGTGGCGACGGGGCGCGACCTCGCGCAGCTCTGCCGGGAGCGGTTCCCGAAGGCCATGGCCTATCCGCTCTGGTTCCTGGCCGAGATCGCCATCTGCGCGACCGACCTCGCCGAGCTCATCGGCACCGCCATCGCGCTGGAGCTGCTCTTCGGCATCCCCCTGCTCTACGGCGTGATGCTGACGGCGCTCGACGCCTTCCTGATGCTCTGGCTGCAGAACAAGGGCGTGCGCTGGCTGGAGGCGTTGATCTTCGGGATGATCGCGCTGATCTTCGGCTGCTTCGCCGTGCAGATCGCGCTCTCCAACCCGGACTGGGCGGCCGTGCTGAACGGCTACATCCCGGCCGTCTCCATCGTCACCAACCAGACGCAGCTCTACATCGCCATGGGCATCATCGGCGCGACGGTGATGCCCCACAATCTCTATCTCCATACGGCGGTGGTGCAGTCCCGCGCCTGGGCGCCGGACGAGGGCAGCAAGCGCGAGGCCATCCGTTTCGCCACGATCGACAGCAGCATCGCACTGACCATCGCGCTCTTCATCAACTCGGCGATCCTCATCACGGCCGCCTCCGTCTTCCACACGTCGGGCAACACCGAGATCGCCGAGATCGGCGACGCCTACCACCTCATCGCGCCGCTGCTGGGCAGCACGCTGGCGGCGACGCTCTTCGCGCTGGCGCTGCTCTTCTGCGGGCTGAACGCGACGGTCACGGCGACGCTGGCGGGACAGGTCGTGATGGAGGGTTTCCTGCAGGTCCGCCTGCCGCCGGTGTTGCGGCGCCTCGTCACCCGGCTGGTCGCGATCGTGCCGGCGGTGCTCGTCACCTGGCACTACGGGGCCAGCGGCACGGCGCAACTGCTGGTGCTGTCGCAGGTCATCCTGTCGCTCCAACTCCCCTTCGCCGTGATCCCGCTGATGCTCTTCGCGCAGGACAAGGGCCGGCTGGGCGCCCTGGTGGCACCGCGCTGGCAGATCGTCCTGGGCTGGGCCTGCGCGGCGCTCATCGTGACGCTGAACGTGAAGCTGCTCGCCGATGTCGCCTTCGGAGGCTGACCACGGACCCATGCGCATCATGGCATGGTGGGCGAGATCGTGATCGAATAGCGCCCACCCCGGGCCGCAATGCGCGCCACCGGACTTGAATCTCCCGCCCGTGGAGCCCCCATCTACAGGGCGGATGTTGGAGCGCGCTTGGATGGATGGCGACAGGCTGAGCTGGCGCGTGGAGGGCATGGACTGCGCCGGCTGCGTGGCCAAGGTGACGAAGGCGCTGGAGAAGCTGCCCGGTGTCTCGGACGTCGAGGTGAACCTCATGGCGGAGCGGATGTCGGCCTCGCTCTTCGGCATCGGCCCCGAGGAGGTCGAGCGGCAGGTGGCGGCGCTGGGCTACGGCGTGACCCCGCTCGACGGCGCCCCCGCTGCCGCGACCCATGCCCACGGCGATCACGAGGAAGATCCCGCCGAGGCGGAGAAGCCCTGGTGGGCCACCGGCAAGGCGAAGCTCACCTGGCTGCTGGGCGGGCTGGTGGGCGCGGCCTGGCTGCTCTCGCTGGTCCTGCCCGCGAGCCTGACCACCCCCCTCTTCTTCGTTGCCACCCTGGTCGCGCTGGTGCCCTTCGGCCGCCGCGCCATCGCCCTCGCGCGGGCCGGCAGCCCCTTCTCCATCGAGACGCTGATGTGCACGGCCGCCATCGGCGCCACGGTCATCGGCGCGGCGGAGGAGGCGGCCGTCGTCGTGCTGCTCTTCGCGCTCGGCGAGATGCTGGAGAACGTGGCGGCCGGCCGCGCCCGGGCGGGCATCCGCGCGCTGGCCTCGCTCATGCCGCGGACCGCGCTGCGGGTGAACGCCAGCGGCGGCACGGAGGAGATCCCGGCCGGGCGGCTGGCCGTCGGCGACCTCGTGCTGGTCCGCCCCGGCGACCGTGTGTCCTGCGACGGGACCATCGAGGAGGGCCG
>JAQGHZ010000279.1 GCA_028291485.1 Rubritepida sp.
CATAGCTCCGCCTGCATTCGGGAAGGACACGGCGCATGGACAAGGACGAGCTGACGACATGGGCGCTGGCCAATGGCTGGCAGATGATCGCGGGCATGCCGAGCCTCACGAAGCACTCCTAGCCGAAGGAAGCGATCGTGCGGATGTCGCTGAAGGCGACGGTCGTGAACGTCGAGGTGAAGAAGCCGGCCGGCAAGAGGGAGAAGATCGCTGGCAAGCCCTACTCCCAGGTGCAGGCCGATCCGGATACGGGCCTGCCGCTTGGGCTCAGCTTCGACATCATCCCCGGCTTCACCCGGCTGATGGAAGAGAACAAGGACCGGATGGTCTTCGCGCGCATGAAGTAACGGCGTGGCAAGGTTGTGCCATTCCTCGCCGAGAGGCCCGCAGAGGCCCCTCGGAGGATATGTCGTTGGCCGACGCCCCGATGTCCCGCCGCCCGTTGGTTGCCGCAACGCTGGTAGGGCTGGCCGCTCCGACCCTCCTTCATGCGCAGGACGTCTTTCCCTCGCGCCCGATCACGCTGATCGTGCCATCGCCGGCGGGCGGCGGCACCGACTACAGCGCGCGCCTGGTCGCGGAGCCGCTGGGCCGCGCGCTCGGCACCACCGTCGTCGTGGAGAACCGGCCGGGCGGGAACGACGTGGTCGGCCTGAACGCCGTGCTCAGCGCGCGGCCGGACGGCTACACGCTCCTCTGCGGCAATTGCGAGACCATGGCGGCCCGCGCGGCCGCGAACGGGCTGGGACAGATCGTGCCGCTGCGCGACTTCGTGCCCGTGGGGCAGCTGACCGACACGCCGCAGCTCTTTGTCACCCACCCTTCGCTGCCGGTGCGGAGCCTGCGTGAGTTTGTGGAATACGCGAAGCCGCGGCCGGACGAGATCACCTACGGCTCCACCGGCATCGGCTCGATGCAGCACATGGGTGCGGAGTTGCTGAAGATCCGTGCGGGGATCGACATGCTCCACGTGCCCTATCGTGGCACGGGCGAGACGATGCGCGACATCCTCGCGGGCCGGATCCAGTTCTACATGAACTCGCCGCCGCCCTTCGTGCCGCTGATGCGCGACGGCCGGCTGCGCGCGCTGTCGGTGAGCTCGAACGAGCGGCATCCGGGCCTGCCCGACATCCCCTCGGCCGCGGAGGAGGGGCTGCCCGACATGGCGCTGAACGTGTGGTTCTCGCTCTATGCGCCGCGCGGCACGCCGGATGCGGTGGCGCGGCTGGTCGATGCCAGGCTGGCCGAGGTGCCTGGCGGAGCCGGGCCTGCGAAACCGCGCCTTCGAGGCCGGCGCGCTGGTGGCGCCGCTCTCGCAGCAGGGCGTGACGCAGCGGCTCTAGCGCGAGACGGCGGCCTGGGGCGAGGTGGCGCGGGCGGCGAATATCAGCGCGGCGAACTGAGGGGCCCCGCCCCTCGTTGTCTCCCCTTCGGGGCAGACGGCATACCGAGCATGCGGATGCGCCGCATCTGAATGGCCGCACGCAAGACGAACCGCAACTAAGCGGGTGAATTTGCCCAGAAGTCGATCTCCTGGGCCTTGGACTTGAGTTCGAGCTTCAGCCATTGATCGTTGTCATCGAGAGCACTCCACGGCGTCTTCCCCGCTGCGACCATCTCGCGAACATATGAGCGGTATCGATAGTGCTGGTAAACGGACATGACGTGCGCCGCGTAAGCGCGGGCAAGCGCCTTATGGCCGCGGACGATAACCAGATTCTCGTCGTTTGAATCACTCGCAGGCGCCGAGAAATTGTGGCTGCCGGTCACTACGATTGGGTGGTCAGTGAGCGCATCGATCACAAGAATTTTAGAGTGGACGATGGCGTGTCCAACGGAGGAAAGGAAGTCGCTCCGCGTCACTTCAGCAATCCATGGGCCGATCGCCCCGCCTTCACCTTGCGGTTGCACGACGGTGTACCGGTCGGGCTTGAAGGCGTGGTCGCTGCTGACGAGCTGGACATCGAGGACGTCCTGCTCGCTCTCGGCTTTGGTCTGGCCGAGTGTGCTCACGACACCACGAACATACATGCTTTTTTCATTGGCGCGCTGCCCCGCCAGCGTATGCAGGCCCGCCTTACCCGGCGTGAACATCAGGAACTGCACCGATGATTTGGCATCGCTGATGATCTTCCTGAGGGCGTCCATATCGCGCCCGTCGCTCGTCCGCGTGAACCAGAGCGTGACCTTGGCAGGTCCCACATTCACGGTGTGCGGGGTGTCGTTCGATTTCATGAGAGCTGGAGGGAAGTTTGCAGGGTCCAGATTCGGCGGCGACGCGTCGCGCAGGCGCTTCCACTGAGCGAGGAACTGCTTCGCGACCGCCGCGTTCTCGATCAGAAGAGCGTTGTTGATCTGAGTGCAGAGCCCTGTCGTGCTCCAATTGGTACTGCCCGTCCAAACTGACTTCGGGCCACTCGCATCCGAGACCACTACGAATTTGTTATGCCCGAGGCCTTTAGACCTCAGCAAACGGTCGATGGTGACGATCCCTTCCTTATTGAGATGCGCTCGCGCATCCTTGTTGCCATCGCCGGCCTTATCCGACCCGTTCGCAAGGACGAGATTGAACCGCGCTCCGACGTCGATAATTCCCTGTTCGAGGATCTCATCATCGAGCTCATAGAGCGCCGCGTATATCGTCTGCGCATCGGTCACCTTCGCATCTTCCAGAAGCTTGATGAGGCGCGCACCGAGGTCGCCCTGCAGGAAGGCTCGAAACTTCGGGTCAGCGGATTTTCTGAGCCCGGATTTCAATTTGCCGGGCGTAAGATTGTTGTCGCGTAGATAGCGCGCGACAAACTGGCTCAGAATCAGGCCGCGATTGAAGTAGCAGGAAAAGCCGTCACCTGCCTCTGGCGACAGCGTCAGCCAGGGTGTCCATGGGCTGGCGACGTCCGGCCCCAGCTTTCCATTTGGCTTGCGGATGATGGCCGTCACGCGGTAGCGAACCTGGTTCCCGACATCGACCGCATGGTCGGTCCAATTGAACCGTTGAAATGGCCAGTCACTCGAAGGTCGTCGCTCTCCAGCCTTTGGCTTGTCCTTCGCGAAGCCGGTTCGATTTTCGACGATGTCGACCTTTTCGCCGCCAGCTTTGGCGCGCCGTGCGCGCTCGAGTTGGAAACCACGGCATTCTTGTATGAAATCGCCGGGCGACCACGCTATAAAAGCGTCATCACTATTCCCATACGCACGGATCGAAATCGTGTTGGGCATGGTTTCGCTTCCGAATTCTAAAGAATGACCAATAAAAGCACTTCGCAAGCTTCTACGGAAGATTAATCGTCGTAATGTTCGCTTACCGAGAAGCGAAGCATCATCGATAGGCATCTATTTCGCAGATATCCGATCCTGCGCAACAAAGGCACGAAGGGGCCAAAGCCCTCTCGCACTTACCTTCTGGGGTCGCTCCGACGCCCCACTCAGCGCCGAGCAGATGAAGCCGGGCACTGCGCCGATCAGCCCCCAGATCAGGAGCCAGGGACTTGCGAGAAAACCCATCGCGATGGCCGCGGCGAGCGGCACGAAGCTCGCCGCGAAGGCGAAGAGCGCCGTCCAAGCGGGGCGCCAGCGCAGGCCACGGCGCGTGAGGTGACGGTCCAGCACGGCCGCGAGCAGCGCCGGGATGAAACCCATCCAATAGGCGAGGGGCAGCAGCACCAACTGGCCCCACTCGAAGACGCTGGCCGCGCCCGTCGCCCAGTTGAGCAGCGGGACCAGCCCCCAGAAGCCGACGACGAAGCCCCGCGGCGGGCCGGGCAGGCAGAAGATGAGGAAGCGCTTCATCCGTGCGGCTGGAGATCCGCGAGGAAGGCGTCCACGACAGCGTCGGTATCCGCTACGGCGTGGATACCGTGCCGCTCGGCGACGGCCGAGCGGAAGCGGCGCGGCCAGCCATCCACCACGGCCTGCAGCGCCGGGTCGGGCGCCCAACTCACACGGCCCACGGCGCCCCGGCGCTCCACTGCCGCGACCAACTCGGCGGGCGTGGCCGTCAGCGCCGGCAGGTTGATCGCGCGCGACAGGGGAAAGGCCTCGGCCGGCATCTCGTGAGTCGCGCGCAGGGCGCTGGCCACGCGCTGCACCGTGACCAGCGGCAGCAGCGTGTCCGGCCGCAGGCCGATGGCCACGTCGCGGCCCAGCAGAGGCTCGCGGATGACTGCGGCGATTCGGTCCGAGACGGCTGGGTTCGGTGCGCCGGGGCGGGTCAGCACGATGGGCAGGCGCAGCGCTCGGCCGTCCAGCGCGCCCTGCCGCGCATGGTCCGCGAGCAGGTTCTCCGCGATCAGCTTCTGCGTGCCGTAGGAGGTGCGTGGCACGCGGCGCGTGTCGTCCTCCACGGTCTCGGGCAACTCGCCCCCGAAGACGGCGATGGAACTGGCGAAGACGAAGCGCGGCGGCGTCTTCTGCGCGCGGCAGCGGGCGAGCAGGGCCAGCAGCCCTTCCACATTGACCGAGAGGCCAAGGCCGAGATCCGCCTCGGCCTCCGATGTCAGCGACGCGGCCAAGTGGAATACCGCATCGAAGCCGCCGCCCGCGAAGAGCCCGTCCAGGAACGCGCCGTCGCCGATACTCCCCGTCGCCGGCACGATGCGCGGGCCG
>JAQGHZ010000385.1 GCA_028291485.1 Rubritepida sp.
GCCCGGATCGCGTCGATCCCGTAGAGGATTTCGGTGACGCCGAAGCGCACCGTCCGCGGATCGGCCCAGAAGATGCTGTCCAGCACCTCGGTCCGGTTGTTCATCAGCGCCTCCTCGTAGCGGTCGAGGGTCGCGCGGGCTTCGGCGATGACGCCGGGACTGTCGAGTTCCATGGACGGAGTTTGCCCGCAGACGCTGGAACACAAAAGGCCGTCTCCCCAACCAGCGCCGCCGGGCGCCGTGCTCGTGCGCGCCGCAGCACGGTCCGAGGAGCTGGCGAAGGAATTCGTCGCGCGTGAGGTGGCGTGCTGCCGCGCCGCTGTCGAGCGGACCGGCGCGCGCGCCGGGGGTGACCTGGCGGCTCCGGACGGGCCATGCTTGCTCCGCAGAAAGCGCGGCGTCAGCATGCGCCATGCGGATCCTCCGGACGGCCCTCCCCTTCCTCCTGCTCACCGCCGGCGCGGCCGCCCAGCCGGTCAGCGAGGCGGAGGCGCGGCGCGTCCTCGCCACGCCGCTGGCCCAGACCCTGGGCGCCGAGGAAGCCCACCGCATCCAGGCCATGGCCGTGGTGAACGGGCTGCTGCGGCACTGCCGGCTGCGCTGGGAGGGGTATTTCGGGCGGATGACCTCGCAGCAGCGCGAGGAACTCGGCCGGTCCCAGGCCGAGATGCAGCGCATCGCGGTCTGGCACGGCTACTGGCTGGGAGGCGCGGAACGGGCCGCGGACCGCGAGCGCGCCGAATGCACCCGCGACTTCCAGACCAACCTGCGGGACCGCGCGGAGGCCCTGCTCCGCGCCGCCCCAGCCAGGAGGTAGCTCAGCCGGCGGCGGCGACCGCCCGCTTGGCCATCACGCCCACCAGATGCGCGCGGTACTCAGCGCTGCCGTGGATGTCGCCGTTCATGCCGTCCGGGTCCTGCTTGACGCCCGCCACCGCGTCCGGCGACCAGGAGTCGGCGAGCGCCGCCTCCATGTCGGACTGGCGGAAGACGCAGGGGCCCGCGCCGTTGATCGCGACGCGGATTCCCATCGGCCCCTTGGACACGAAGGCACCGGCCATGACGTAGCGGCTCGCCGGGTTGCGCATCTTGGCGTAGCCGGCCTTCTCGGGGATCGGGAACTTGATCGCGACCAGCAGCTCGTCCGTCTCCAGGGCCGTGGTGAACATGCGCAGGAAGAACTCGTCGGCCGGGATCTCACGCTTGCTGGTCACGACCGTGGCGCCAAGACCCAGAACCGCCGCCGGATAATCCGCCGCCGGGTCGTTGTTCGAGACCGAGCCGCCCAAGGTGCCGCGGTTGCGCACCTGCACGTCGCCGATATTGGACGCCATCTCCGCCAGCGCCGGAATGGCGGCCTTCACCTCGGCGCTCGTCTCGACCTCGGCATGCTTCATCATCGCGCCGATGACGAGCATGTTTCCCTCGCGCCTGATGCCGCGCATCTCGGCGATGCCGGTGAGGTCCACCACCGTCGTCGGCTTGTTCAGCCGGTGCTTCAGCGCGGGCAGCAGCGTCTGGCCGCCGGAGATGAACTTGGCGTCGGGGTCCGCGGCCAGGAGCTTGGCGGCGTCGGCGACGGAGGAGGGTTTCGTGTAAGTGAAATCGTACATGGCTGAGGCTCCCTCAGTGCGTGCTGCCGTGGATGATGGACCAGATCTTGGGCGCTGTCGCCGGCATCTCGATGTGATTCACGCCATAGTCGCGCAGCGCGTCCACCACCGCGTTGATGACCGCCGGCGGCGAGCCGATCGCCCCCACCTCGCCGCAGCCCTTCACGCCGAGCGGGTTGTGCGTGCAGAGCGTGGTGTGGGTCGCGACGCTGACCGGGGCGAGGTCGTCGGCACGGGGCATGGTGTAGTCCATCATCGAGGCGCTGATGAGCTGGCCCGCGCTGTCGTAGACGCAGTTCTCCAGAAGGGCCTGGCCCACGCCCTGTGCGATGCCGCCCTGCACCTGGCCCTCGACGATCATCGGGTTCACCACGCGGCCCACATCGTCCACGGCCGTGAAGTTGAGCAGCGTGACCTTCCCCGTCTCCTTCTCGATCTCCACCTCGGCGATGTGGCAGCCGCCGGGATAGGTGAAGTTCTTCGGGTCGTAGAAGGCGGTCTCCTCGAGCCCGGGCTCCAGCTCGTCATGCGGGAAGTTGTGCGGGACGTAGGCGGCGAGGCTGATCTCGGCCAGCGCCTTGGTCTTGTCGGTGCCGGCGACGCGGAAGGTGCCGCGGTCGAACTCGATGTCCTCGACGCTGGCTTCCATCAGATGCGCGGCGATGCGCTTGCCCTTGGCGATGATCTTGTCCATCGCCTTGTCCATGGCCGAGCCGCCCACGGCCAGCGAACGGCTGCCGTAGGTGCCCATGCCGAAGGGCACCTTGGCCGTATCGCCATGCACGATGTCCACATTCGCGACCGGCACGCCGAGCTTGTCGCAGACGAGCTGCGCGAAGGTCGTCTCGTGCCCCTGCCCGTGGCTGTGCGAGCCGGTGAGCACCGTGATGCTGCCCGTCGGATGCACGCGGATGGTGCCGACCTCGTAGAGACCGGCACGGGCGCCGAGCGAGCCGACCACGGCCGAAGGCGCGATGCCGCACGCCTCCAGATAGGTCGAGATGCCGATGCCGCGCAGTTTTCCCCGAGCTGCCGATTCCGCGCGACGCGCCTCGAAGCCGGCCCAGCCGGCCGTCTCCAGCGCCTGGTTCAGCGTGGAGAAGTAGTCGCCGCTGTCGTATTGCAGCGCCACCGGCGTCTGGTACGGGAAGGCTGATGTCGCGATGAAGTT
>JAQGHZ010000465.1 GCA_028291485.1 Rubritepida sp.
AATAGACGTCGATCCCCTCCGGGCAGGCCGCGTCGAGCTGCGCATCCAGGTCGCCGCGATGGTCGAGGCAGGCGTCGAAGCCGAGCTCCTTCGTCACGAAGGCGCATTTCGCCGCCCCGCCCGCGATGCCGATCACCCGCGCCCCGCGCGCCTTGGCGATCTGCCCGGCCACCTGGCCCACCGCGCCCGAGGCCGCGCTGATCACCACCGTCTCGCCCGGGTTGGGCTCGCCGATATCCTCGAGGCCCACCCAGGCCGTCAACCCCGGCATCCCCAGCACGCCGAGATTGGCGGAAAGCGGCGCCTCGGCGATATCCACCTTGCGCAGCTTCGCCCCGTCCACGGCGCAGAAGCGCTGCCAGCCGGAGCCGCCCATCACCGTGTCGCCCGGCGCGAAATCCGTGTGGTTCGAGGCGACGACCTCACCCACCGTCATGCCCTCCATCACGCCGCCGATGTCCACCGGCTTGGAGTAGCTCTTCGCGTCGCTCATCCGGCCGCGCATATAGGGGTCGAGGCTGAGGAAGCGCGCGCGCACCAGCACCTGGCCTTCGCCGGGCACCGGCACCTGCGTCTCGACGACCTGGAAATCGTCCGGCACCGGCTCGCCGACCGGGCGGCGGCGCAGCAGCACCTGGAGGTTCGTCTCGCTCATGGTTCGCAGCCTTCCTCGACCAGCAGGGCGCGGACCAGATCCTCGGTCACGCCGGATTCGGTGAACACGTCGGCGGGCGCGCGCAGCAGGACGAAGCGCATGGCCCCGTCGCGGGCCTTCTTGTCGGCGCGCATGCGGCCGAGCAGCCGCTCGATGGAGAAATGCCGCGGCAGGTCGGAGATCCGCACCGGCAGCCCCACCTCGCGCAGGTGCTCGCGCACCCGGCCCGGCATCTCCTGCGAGCAGAGGCCGAGGCGCGCGGACAGCTCCACCGCCAGCCCGAGCCCGATCGCCACCGCCTCGCCATGCAGCAGCTGGCCGCTGTAGCCGCACTCGGCCTCCAGCGCATGGCCGAAGGTGTGGCCGAGGTTGAGCAGGGCGCGGCCGCCCTCGGCCTTGGTCTCGAACTCGTCCTCGGTGACGACGGCGGATTTCAGCTTGCAGCTTTCCAGCACAGCATGGGCCAGCGCCGCCGGATCGCCCCGCATGGCATTCGGCCCCTCGGCCTCGCACCACTCCCAGAGCGGCCCTTCCAGCAGCCCGTGCTTGGCGACCTCGGCCCAGCCGGCGCGCAGCTCGCGGATCGGCAGGGTGCGCAGCACGGTGGTATCGGCCAGCACCAGCTTCGGCTGGTGGAAGGCGCCGACCAGGTTCTTGCCCTGGCTCGTGTTGATCCCGGTCTTGCCGCCGACCGAGCTGTCCACCTGGGCCAGCAGCGTGGTCGGGCATTGCACGAAGGCCAGCCCGCGCAGCACCGAGGCCGCCGCATAGCCCGCGAGGTCGCCCACCACGCCGCCGCCCAGCGCGACCACGGCGAGCCGCCGGTCGGCCTTCGCGGAGAGGATATGGTCCACCACGCGCTCGAACTGCGCGAAGGATTTGCTGGCCTCGCCGGGGGGCACGAGGATCTCGGCGGCGACGGTGAAGCCGGCATCGGCCAGGGATTCCCGCAGGGTCGGCAGGTGCAGCGACGCCACCGACTGGTCGCTGACGATGACCACGCGCCGGCCCTCCAGCCGCTGCGCCATCTCCGCGCCGGCGCGGCGCAGCACGCCCTCGCCGATCACGATGTCATAGGGGTTGCTCGAGAGCGCCACGCGCAGCCGCTCGGGCGGGCAATAGCCGATGATGGCATCCGCGGCGCGGCGGGTGGTCACTTCGGGATGTTCGTCGGAACAGAACAGGGTCACATCGGCCTCGGCATAAGCGGGGTGGCGCGCGGCCATCAGGCGCTCCAGCACCTCGCGCGGATCGGCATTCACGAACATGGGCCGGTGCTCGCGGCCGACGACGCGGCGCATGAGCGTGGAGAGCCGGCATTTCAGCCAGACGGAGATCGCGCCCGATTCGCGCACGATCCGGCGCGTGCGCGGATCGGCATAGGCGCCGCCCCCGGTGGCGAGCACCACCGGCTCGGGCGCATTCAGCAGCCGGGCGATGACGCGCCGCTCGCCTTCGCGGAAATGCGCCTCGCCATAGCGGGCGAAGATCTCCGAGATGGGAATGCCGGCGGCCGCCTCGATCTCCGTGTCGGCATCGCGGAAGGGCATGTCCCAGCGGGCGGCAAGCCGCCGGCCGATGGAGGATTTCCCGGCGCCGGGCATGCCGACGAGCACGACACTGCCCTTCGGACGTGGCGGCGCGGTGGATGCGGTTTCAGGCTGGACGAGGTTGCGTGACACGGTCTGCGAAGGTAGCACAGCCTCCCATCTGCGCGAGGGGACGCGTTTATCGCCATGTTCCGACGGCCATTTCTGACGCTGCTCCTGATCCTCATCGTGATCGGCGGGTTGGGGCTGCTCGCGCTGGGGGCCTTCCCGCCCGCGGTGAACACCGTGCCGGTGGAGCGTAGCCTGCCCAATGACCGCTTCCAGGTGCGGTGAGCCACCACCTCGAAGCCTTCCTGGAGATGATGTCCGCCGAGCGCGGCGCCTCTCCCAACACGCTGCTCGCCTATCGCGCCGACCTGGTCGACGCGATCGGCCATCTCGGCGCCGGCGCGGCCCAGGCGGGGCCGGAGCAGCTGCGCGGCTGGCTCGCGACCCAGGCCGGATTCTCGGCGCGGACCCAGGCGCGGCGGCTGTCGTCGCTCCGCCAGTTTTTTCGCTTCCTCGCCCGCGAGGGCATACGGACGGACGACCCGACCGAGCTGCTCGACAGCCCCAAGGCGCCGGCGCCGCTGCCCAAGGCGCTCAGCGAGGCGGACGTCTCGCGCCTCATCGAGGGCGCCGGGAAGCTTCCCACGCCGCAGGCGGCCATCGCGACGGCGGCGATCGAGCTGCTTTACGCCTCGGGCCTGCGCGTGACGGAGCTCGTCACGCTGCCCGCCGGCACGCTGCGCGCGGAGGAGCCGCTGGTCGCCGTGCGCGGCAAGGGCTCGAAGGAGCGGCTGGTCCCCATCTCCCGCCGCGCCCGCGAGGCCGCCCAGGCCGCGCAGGACGGGCTGAAGCCGCGCGGGAAGGGCAGGGCGACCGCCCGGAAGTGGCTGCTGCCCTCGCGCGGCGCCAATGGGCATCTGACGCGCCAGGGGGTGGGGTTGCTGCTGAAGCAGGCGGCGCTGGCGGGCGGGCTCGACCCGGCCAAGGTGAGCCCGCACGTGCTGCGCCACTCCTTCGCGACGCATCTGCTCTCGCGCGGCGCCGACCTGCGGGCGCTGCAAATGCTGCTGGGCCATGCCGACATCGCGACCACCCAGATCTATACGCGCGTGCTCGAGGAGCGGCTGCGCGCGGTGGTCGAGGAGCACCATCCGCTGGCGCGCGGCTGAGGGGGGCTTCCCCGGGAAAAGCCCCCTCAGAGATCCAGCTGGGTCGCCAGCTCCGAGAACAGGAAGGCGCCCAACCGCGCATCGGCCCCCGGCGCCGCGCAGAGCAGCGCCCCCACCGGCATCCCGCTCTCCGCCTCCGGCCCCGCCCGCAGTGTCGCGATCGGCCCGCCCAGCGCCGTGAAGGGAATCACAAAGGAGGGGTCGCCCGTCGTCCCGTCCATCGGCGCCACGTCCGGCGCGGCCGGCAGCAGCAGCAGGTCGTCCGGCCCGAAGCCGCTCCAGAAGGCCTGCCGGAACCGCGCGAGCTCGCGCAGCGCCGCGTGGTACTCTTCCTCCGGAATCGCCAGCCCTTCCTCGATATCGGCCGCCAGACGGGGCGAGATCAGCTCCTTCGGCAGGCGCGCATGGGTGCGTCCGGCTTCGGCCAGCAGCACGCGGCGATGCGTGAGCAGCACCGCCTCCAGCGAGACCGCCGATTCCGCCCGGCTCACCCGCAGCCCCGCGCCGCGCAGCATCTCGGCGAAGCCCGCGAGCTGCGCGGCCGTGCCGGGTCGCGTCAGCCGCGCAACCAGCGCGTCCTCCAACAGCAGGATGCGCGGCGACCGCGCCTTGGCCTCCGCCATCCTCAGATGCGAGGCCGTGTAACCACTCGCCAGCAGCGCCGCGTCCTGCGCCGAGGCGCCGAAGGCCCCCACCGTGTCGAAGGAGGGCGCCAGCGGCACCACCCCGACGCCGCCGATCGCCAGGGTCGAGGGCTTGAAGGCGCAGGTGCCGGTATAGGCGGCCGGCCGGTTCACGCTGCCCGCCGTCTGAGTGCCCAGCGCCAGCGGCACCGTGCCCGCGGCGATCGCAGCGCCCGATCCGGCCGAGGAGCCGCCCGGCGTGCGCCTGATGTCCCAGGGATTGCGCGTCGGCGGGGCAGGGGAGAAATACGCGTATTCCGTCGTGTGCACCTTGCCCAGCACGATGGCGCCGGCCGCCCGCAGATGGGCTACCACCGTCGCATCCGCCGTGGCGGGCAGCGCCTCGGCGCGCGAGGGGCTGAAGGCCCGCGTCGGCAGGCCGCGCACGTCGATCACGTCCTTCACGGCGAAGGGAATGCCGTGCAGCGGGCCGCGCC
>JAQGHZ010000468.1 GCA_028291485.1 Rubritepida sp.
CCTCGACCGCTACGTCGGGACGAACTTCTTCACGAACGACCTCGGCGGCAATCCGATGATGTACGTGAACCTCATCTGGATCTGGGGCCATCCCGAGGTCTACATCCTGATCCTGCCGCTCTTCGGCGTCTTCTCGGAGGTCACCTCGACCTTCTCGGGCAAGCGGCTCTTCGGCTACACCTCGATGGTCTATGCCACGTTGGTCATCACCATCCTGTCCTACCTGGTCTGGCTGCACCATTTCTTCACCATGGGCTCGGGCGCCAGCGTCAACAGCTTCTTCGGCATCACCACCATGGTGATCTCCATCCCGACCGGGGCGAAGCTCTTCAACTGGCTCTTCACCATGTATCGCGGCCGCATCCGCTTCGAGCTGCCGATGATGTGGACCATCGCCTTCATGCTGACCTTCGTCATCGGCGGCATGACCGGCGTGCTGCTCGCCGTCCCGCCGGCCGACTTCGTGCTGCACAACTCGCTCTTCCTGATCGCGCATTTCCACAACGTGATCATCGGTGGCGTGCTCTTCGGCCTCTTCGCCGCGATCAACTTCTGGTTCCCCAAGGCCTTCGGCTTCAGGCTCGATCCCTTCTGGGGGAAGGTCTCCTTCTGGTGCTGGGTCCCCGGCTTCTGGCTGGCCTTCATGCCGCTCTACATCCTCGGCTTGATGGGCGTGACGCGCCGCATGCGGGTCTTCGACGACCCCTCGCTGCAGATCTTCTTCATCATCGCGGGTATCGGCGCGGCGGTCATCGCGCTGGGCATCGCGGCCATGCTGATCCAGATCGGCGTCAGCATCCTGCGGCGCGAGAAGCTGCGCGACGTGACCGGCGATCCCTGGGGCGGCCGCACGCTGGAATGGGCCACCTCCTCACCGCCGCCGGAGTACAACTTCGCCTTCACGCCGGTGATCCACGACCTCGACGCCTGGCACGACATGAAGCGCCGCGGCCATGAGCGGCCGCTGGCCGGCTACCGGTCCATCCACATGCCGAGCAACACCGGCACGGGCGTGGTGCTGGCGGTGCTCAGCACGATCTGCGGCTTCGCCCTGGTCTGGCATATCTGGTGGCTCGTGGGGCTGAGCTTCCTCGCCATCCTGGCGACAGCGATCACCCACACGTTCAACTATCATCGCGACCACCACATCCCCGCCGAGACGGTGACCGCGACCGAAGAGGCGCGCACCCACGCGCTGGCGGCGGCGGAATGACGATGGACACCACCGTGCAGCACGCGCCCGCCGGGTTCTACGACCTCGACGAACACGACCATCCGGAAGGCGGCAGCACCATGCTGGGCTTCTGGATCTACCTGATGAGCGACTGCCTCATCTTCGCGATCCTCTTCGCCTGCTACGCGGTGCTGGGCGGCAACTTCGCCGCCGGGCCCTCGCCGCGCGACCTCTTCGAGCTGCCGCTGGCGGCGCTCAACACGGCGATGCTGCTCTTCTCCTCCATCACCTACGGCTTCGCCATGCTGGCGATGCAGGGTGGCCGATCGGGCGCGACCCGCGCCTGGCTCGTCGTCACCGCCCTGTTCGGCCTGGCCTTCCTGAGCATCGAGCTCTACGAGTTCACGCACCTGATCCATATCGGCGCGACGCCGCAGCGCAGCGCCTTCCTGTCGGCCTTCTTCACCCTGGTCGGGACGCACGGGCTGCACGTCACCTTCGGCCTGGTCTGGATCGTGACGATGATCGTGCAGGTCGGCCAGCGCGGGCTGATCCCGGCCAACCAGCGCCGGCTGATGTGCCTCAGCCTCTTCTGGCACTTCCTGGACGTCATCTGGATCGGCGTCTTCACCTTCGTCTACCTGATGGGAATGCTGCGATGAGTTCGGACACGCTCGCAGACACGCACGCAGACACGCACGGGGACCACGGCGGGGCCGGCCACGGCACCATCAGGGACTACCTGATCGGCTTCGTCCTCTCGGTGATCCTGACCGCCATCCCCTTCTGGCTGGTGATGGAGCGCCCCCTGGCGGACGGCCCGACAGGCATCCTGGTCATGGGCTTCGCCGTGATCCAGATTCTCGTGCACATGGTGTATTTCCTCCACATGAACGGCCGCTCCGAGGGCGGCTGGACCATGATCGCGCTGATCTTCACCCTCATCGTGGTCGCGATCACCATGACCGGGTCGCTCTGGGTGATGTACCACCTCAACGCCAACATGATGCCCATGCCCATGCCGGCCGATGCGCGCGTGATGCCGTGACTCCGCGCCGTGGCCTGGGCCGTGCCCTGGGCCCGGCGCTCGCCGGCGGGGGCGCGCTGGTTCTGGCCGCGCTGTTGGTGGCGCTGGGGGTCTGGCAGCTCCAGCGGCGCGAATGGAAGCATGCGCTGATCGCCGCCACCGAGGCCCGGGTGCATGCCGCGCCCGTCCCGGTGCCGGGGCGGACGGCCTGGCCCGAGGTCTCCGCCGCCAGCGACGCCTACCGGCGCGTCGCCGCCGAGGGCCGCTTCCTGTATGATCGCGAGACGCTGGTACGGGCAACGACGGCCTTGGGAAGCGGTTACTGGGTCATGACCCCCTTGCAGACGGATGACGGCACGGTCCTGGTCAACCGCGGCTTCGTGCCACCGGAGCGGCGCGATCCCGCCACGCGTGGCGAGGAGCGGACCGAGGGTTCCGTGCGGGTGACCGGGCTGCTCCGCATCACCGAGCCGGGCGGCGGCTTCCTGCGCAGCAACGACCCCGCGGCCGACCGCTGGTATTCCCGCGACGTCGCGGCCATCGCCGCCCGGCGCGGCCTCGGCGGGACGGCGCCCTTCTTCCTCGATGCCGAGGCTGCGGCAGGCCCGGGGCGCTATCCTGTCGGCGGCCTGACGGTCGTCAGCTTCCCGGACAACCACCTCGTCTATGCGCTGACCTGGTTCGGGCTGGCCCTGCTGGCCCTCGGCGGCGCCGTCACCGTCTTTCGGCATGGCGGGGCCGAGGCGGCCGGATGAGGCTCGCGGGCACGCGCAGCATGGGGGCCCTGCCCGAGGCGGAAGCCGGGCGGCGCAACATGTGGCTGCTGATCCAGCTGCGCTGGATCGCGGTCGGCGGGCAGCTCGTGACCATCGCGATCGTCGAGTGGGTCATGGAAATCCGCCTGCCGCTGGCCCTGCTCCTGCCGGTGCCGATCCTGCTGGCCGTCATCAACTTCCTCAGCCTGCCGCTGCTGCGCCGCCGGGTCGGCGTCAGCAACGGCGAGCTCACCGCCGCCCTGCTGCTGGATATCGCCGCGCTGGCCTGGCAGCTCCAGCAGAGCGGTGGCCTCGCCAACCCCTTCACCTGGCTCTTCCTGCTGCAGGTGGTGATCGGCGCCACGCTCCTGCGCCCCTGGTCCAGCTGGGCCATGGCGGGCGCCGTCGGCATCGCGCTCGGCGTGCTGTCCATCAACCCCGTGCCGCTCGACCTGCGCGAGAGCCATCGCGCCGACCCGCTGGCACTCTATCTGCAGGGCAGCCTCGTCTGCTTCGCGCTGATCGCGGTGCTCCTGGTGCTCTTCGTCACGCGCATCAACCGCAACCTGCGCGAAAGCGACGCGGCGCTGGCCAGCATCCGCCAGCAGGCGGCAGAGGAGAACCACGTCGTCCGGATGGGGCTGCTCGCCTCCGGTGCCGCGCATGAGCTCGGGACGCCGCTCTCCACGCTCTCCGTGATCCTCGGCGACTGGCAGCGGATCCCACGCATCGCCGAGGATCCGGAGTTCGCCGACGACATCGTGGACATGCAGGCCGAGGTCGCCCGCTGCAAGGCGATCGTGGGCGGCATCCTCATGTCGGCCGGCGAGGCCCGCGGCGAGGCGCCCCGCGTGACGACGATGCGGACCTTCCTCGACGGCATCGTCGCGGACTGGCAGGCGATGCGCCGCCCCGGCACGATCCATTACCAGGACCGCTTCGGCGAGGACATGGCCATCGTCTCCGACCCCGCGCTCAAGCAGGTCATCGGCAACATCATCGACAACGCCACGGAGGTGTCGCCCGCCTGGACGGAGATCACCGCCAGCCGTCAGCAGGATTCCCTCGTCTTCGAGATCGCCGACCGTGGTCCCGGCTTCTCACGGGGCATGCTGGAATCGTTCGGCCAGCCCTACCGGTCCAGCAAGGGGCGGCCCGGCGGAGGCCTCGGCCTCTTCCTGCTGGTGAACGTGGCCCGCAAGCTGGGCGGCGACGCCGAGGCACGCAATCGCGAGGAAGGCGGCGCGCTCGTCCGGCTCACCCTGCCGCTGGACGTGATCGCCTATACCGGCGAGGCCCCACGATGAGCGAGGAGAGGTTCCTGGTCCTCGTCGAGGACGATGCCGCCTTCGCCCGCACGCTCAAGCGTTCCTTCGAGCGGCGCGGCTACCGGGTGATCGCCGCCGCCAGCCATGAGGAGCTGCTCGCCCTGCTGGCCGAGCACAACCCCGGATACGCCGTGGTCGATCTCAAGCTCGGTGGAACCTCTGGGCTGGCCTGCGTGCAGACGCTGCGGGCCGGGAACGCGGCCATGCCCATCGTGGTGCTGACCGGCTTCGCCAGCATCGCGACGACGGTGGAGGCCATCAAGCTCGGCGCGTCCTACTACCTCGCCAAGCCTTCGAACACGGACGACATCGAGGCCGCCTTCGAACGACGGGAAGGCGATCCGGGCGCTCCGCTGGGTGCCCGCCCATCCACCATCAAGACGGTCGAATGGGAGCATATCCACGAAGCGCTCGTGGCGACCGACTTCAATATTTCCGAGGCGGCGCGGCGTTTAGGGATGCATCGCCGGACCTTGGCTCGGAAGCTGGAGAAGCGGCAGCTTCGCTAGGTTGCGTGCAACCCACTTGCGAAAGTCGGGAAAGGAAGAGCCCCGGTCCCTGCGCCCCTGCTAAGGCTTCGCCGCCAATAGACGAATGCTCACCCGGCGGCGCCACGGACGGCTGATGCGAGCGACGGGAAGACGCCAAGCGGTCGGGCTCTATCGGGTCTCGACTGCGAAGCAGGAGCAGATCGGGCTGGGGTTCGAGGCGCAGCAGGCCTTCGTGGCCAGCCCGGGCTGGACGCTGGTGTCGGAGCATTCCGACATCGCGGGCGGCAAGGATGTTCACCACCGATCA
>JAQGHZ010000471.1 GCA_028291485.1 Rubritepida sp.
GACCGCGCTCCTTCCTCCGCCGCGTGATCGGCAAGAGCGACGGAAACGGCAGGGCGAAGAGCTTTTCGGACAAATCCGGATCGGGGCACATCCAGGGCGGGGCCGGCAGGGCGCGCGTCAGGTCGAGCCGGCGGGCGAGGAGGATGATGCGCAGGCCGCGGAGGCGGATGGCCCGGCGCGCGGCGCGGCAGATGGGGCCGAGGAGCCCGCGGAGCGCGTGACCCTTGGGCGCGGCGGCGAGCGCGAGCAGGAGGCGTTCCCACAGCCCTTCATGGGTGAGGCGGCGGAAGTAGCGGGAGATGGTGTCGGGCTTGCCGTATTGCTCCGGCAGTTCGCGCCAGGGGCCGTCGGTGGCGGCGACGCGGAAGATGGCGTCAAAATGGGCGCGGTGGTCGCAGGGGCGGCCGCGGAAGGCGCGGAGGACGTGAGGAAGGAGGGCCTGCCATTCCGCATCGGTGAGGGGGTTGTGGGGGATGCGGAGGGGAGAGGTCATCCGCCTGTGATAGGAAAATAAACCAGAAATATCAAGAAAAAAGCCGATCGTTGTGCGGCCGCTCTTGGGGAGCGTCTGCTTTGCGCGCCCTTGTCGGTCTTCAGCCCGCCATGGCCGTTGTCCTCCAAGCGGTCGCCCCAGGGTCGCCTGGAGCCGAACTCTTCTGCCGGTGCGTCAATCAGGATGTTTGAGGCCCTGGTGGGGGAAGCGGCCGCGCCGGACGTGCTCAGGACGGAGCGGTCACGGCTTCGCGCCGGGCGTGGTTCATCTCCGTCTGCGGTGCCCCCCTCGCACAGCCACGCCACGAAGCACTTGACGCGATCGTCGGTGCGACGCGCGATCGTCCAGCGCACGACATGGGCCCGGCTGCACGGCAGCGATTGAGGCACGGGCAGGATGCGGACCAGACGACCGTCGGCGAGCGCATCATGCACGTGGGGCCAGCGGCGGCCGGCCCTTATCGCAGGTCAGGAATTGTTCCGCGTGATGAAGGCCTTGGCGACATTGTCCTTGTAGGCGGCCCGGGACATGGACCTCTCGATCGCATCGTTCGTGTGCGCGTCCCAGATCTTGCCGCCGTAGTGCGGCATGGTGATCAGAGGGCCGACATGGCGGCCCGGCGCCCGGCTCACCGGATCCCAGTTGACCCGCATGTTGACGCCATTGCTGTAGTTCCAGGCCCCATGTCGGGAATGGAAGGTGAAGCCGGCCGGCGGCGCGTTGTAGGTGATGAAGGAGAGGCCGCATTCCACCCCGACCACCTGGGCCAGGTAACCACCCAGTGAGTGGCCGACCACCAGGATGAAGGCGCCGCGATACTGGAACTGCATCTGCTTGGCGTATTTGATGCAATCACTGGCCCGATCGACGGTGATGCGGGCTCCGATCTGCAGGTCGTCCGTGAGCCAGTCCTTGTGGCCCTTGAGCGGGGAGCCGGCGGAGCCACGGAAAGCCAGGATATACTGGTCTTTTCCATTGTTGTACTTGTAGATTCCCGCGGAAGCGCCGCCAGTATCGCCGTCCTTGTGCCAACCCAAAGTCAAATCGTTCTTCGGATCGAAGAATCCGCCGAGGAGAGTGAAGTTCTCGAAATCATTATTTTTATAAATGGCCTTGGCAGCCTGCGCCGAATGCTTAACGGTCATGTAAGGCATGTCGTCTCCCCCAAAGCCGGTCCTCACCGGCCATCCGACAAATACCGCATCTCCGAAGCGCGGGAAATTGCCCCATCATGGGAATTTCAACCGGAACAACAGGTTGCAGGAGCAAGGAGGGCAGGGGCGGCGCCGCCCAGGGGCCGCGCACCAGCATCTCGTCCAACCGCGCCGTGACACTCGCCGCATGCGCGCCCAGCCCCTCCGCCTCCGCCAGCTTCACCGCGGCGGGCCCGATCGCCCGCAGCCCACGCGGCTCCGCCTTCACCCAGGTCGTCCGCTTGAGGAAGTCATAGACGGAAAGCACCGACGAGAACCGGCTGCTGCGCCCCGTAGGCAGCACGTGTTTCATGCCCTCAATACCGCCAGGAGCATTGAATCAGGCGGTCACCACGGCCACAAGCGGGCCCTTTTCAACAGAATCGGTGGAAAGCGGTCCTTCCTCGACAGTGACCCTGGCAGCGATAGCCGAAGCTCGGCTGGCATTGCACGCTGCCCCTCCTCTGCCAGGTCGCGTGGTCGTGTCTGCATTGGGAGACGGGGAAGCTTGTATCCTCCCGAGGCGTCATGTAGCCTCCCCATCGAGGTGCCCCGGGAGCGCTATGCGTGACCGGCCCTCCAAGATGCGAAAGGAGATCAGGCCATGGCTCTGCGCACTGCCCTACTCGCCCTGCCAATGATTCTATACGCCGTCAGCGGGCACGCCGCCGTCATTCTGACGGCGAATCTCACGAACTCGCAGGAAAACCCGCCGACAGTCCCAACCACCTCGACCGGGAATCCGAGGCCAGCCTCTTTCGGCACGGCGACATTCGAGCTGAATGACGCCATGACGGCGCTGACCATGAACGCCAGCGTCTTCAACATCGACTTCACGGGCACGCAGACGCCCGACCCGTTCGACAATCTTACGAACGCGCACATTCATGCCGCCGCGCCTCCCGGCACGAATACAGGGGTTGTCTGGGGCTTCATCGGGCTCCCGTTCAACGACACCAACCCGAATAACGTGGTGGTCACGCCTTTTTTGAACGGTGTCGGCGGGACCGTCACCGGGGCGTGGGACGCGGCTGAGGGGAACGGCACCACGCTTGCGGCGCAGTTGCCCAGCATCCTGGCGGGCCTTTCCTACATCAACTTCCACACTGTTCAGTTCGCCGGCGGCGAGACCCGCGGCCAGATCCTGCCCGTACCTGAGCCTGCCTCCATGGCCCTGTTCGGGATCGGTCTGGCCGGGCTTGTCGGCGTTCGCCTGGGCCGCTTCCGGCGGCGGCCAGCTTCCCGCTGAGGCCTCTCGCCTGAACTTATCTGTCTCTGCGTGATGCTGGGCAGGTGCATGGGCTTCCGCTCCTTGGCTCGGCCATGGACGTCTTGCCTGTGCACCTTCGATCCGCCGGGGGGTGAAATTCCGACGGCTGGTATCCGAGGCCAGAGAGCCGCTATGGGCCAAAACCAGACGAAGCCTTCCTGCCCCTCGAAATCGCAGAGGTGCAAGCTTCCATCGGCCTCTCAGCCGCGCACCTGCATCTCGTCCAGCCGCACCGCGACACTCGCCGCATGCGCGCCCAGCCCCTCTGCCTCCGCCAGCTTCACCGCCGCCGGTCCGATCGCCCGCAGCCCATGGGGCTCGGCCTGCACCCAGGTCGTGCGCTTGAGGAAGTCATAGACGGAAAGCCCCGACGAGAACCGGCTGCTGCGCCCGGTGGGCAGCACGTGGTTCGGCCCGGCCACGTAGTCGCCGATCGCCTCCGGCGTGTGCCGGCCAAGGAACGCCGCGCCCGCGTGCCGGATCTTTCCGAACATCGCGCGCGGATCGTCCAGCATGATCTGCAGGTGCTCGGGCGCCAGGCGGTTGGCCAGCGCGCAGGCCTCGTCCCAGTGGCGCACCAGGATGACCGCGCCATGCCGCGCCCAGCTTTCGCCGGCGATGGCGCGGCGGGGCAGGGTGGTCAGCGCCTTCTCGACCTCGCGGATCACCGTTTCAGCGAAATCCGCGTCGTCGGTGATGAGGATGGATTGCGCGGCCTCGTCGTGCTCGGCCTGGGCCAGCAGGTCCATCGCCACATGCGCGGGGTCGTTGGTCGCGTCGGCCAGGACCAGCACCTCGGAGGGACCGGCGATGCTGTCGATGCCCACACGGCCGAAGACCTGGCGCTTGGCCTCGGCCACATAGGCGTTGCCGGGGCCGACGATGCGGTCCACCGGCGCGATGCTCTCCGTGCCCCAGGCGAGCGCCGCCACAGCCTGCGCGCCGCCGACGCGCCAGACCTCGGCCACGCCCGAGCGGCGGGCCACGGCCAGCACCAGCGGGTTCAGCACGCCGCCCGGCGTGGGCACGACCATGGCCACGCGCGCCACGCCCGCGACCCGCGCGGGCAGGGCGTTCATCAGCACGGAGGAGGGGTAGGCCGCCTTGCCGCCGGGCACGTAGAGGCCGACGGCATCCAGCGCGTTCCAGCGCATCCCCAGCGCCACGCCGTCCGTGCCGGGAAGCTCGAGGTCGGCGGGCAGCTGCGCGCGGTGAAAGGCCTCGATGCGGGTGGCGGCGAGGTCGAGCGCCTCCATCAGCGCGGGCTCGATGCTGTCCGTGGCCGCGTCGATCTCGGCGGCCGTTACGCGCAGGGCGGTGACGTCGGGAGGCACCCAGCCGTCCAGGCGCGCGGTGAGGCGCAGCAGGGCGGCGTCGCCCTCGGCCTTCACCTCGCCGATGATGGCGGTGACGGCGCCGTCCACGCGCGCGGTGGTCTCGCGCGCGCCGTCCAGCAGGGACTGGAAACAGGTCTCGAAATCGGCCTGGGCCGTGGAGAGGATTTCCATGCTCAGGCGGCGAGAGCGGCGCGGAAGCGCGCGATCAGCGCCGCGATCTCCTCGGGGCGCGTCTTCAGCGCCGTGCGGTTCACGATGAGGCGCGAGGTGACATGGGCGATCACCTCCGTCTCCACGAGGCCGTTGGCCTTCAGCGTGGAGCCGGTCTGCACGAGGTCCACGATGACGCGCGAGATGCCCAGCGAAGGAGCCAGCTCCATCGCGCCGTTGAGGTGCACGACCTCGGCCTGGATGCCGCGCGCGGAAAAGTGGCGGCGGGCGATGTTGGGATATTTCGTCGCCACCGCGATGCGCGACCAGCGCGAGGGATCGTCCTGCCCCGCCGTCGCCACCTGCTCGGCGACCGAGATGCGGCAGCGGCCGATCCCGAGGTCGAGCGGCGCGTAGATCTGGTCGGTCTCGTATTCCATCAGCACGTCGGCGCCGCAGACGCCGACATGGGCCGCGCCATGTGCCACGAAGGTCGCGACGTCGAAGGGGCGCACACGCACGACATCCAGCGAGGGATCGTTGGTCTCGAAGCGGAGGCGGCGGCTGTCCTCGTCCTCGAAGTCGGCAGCGGGCGTGATGCCGACGCGGGCCAGGACGGGCCTGAGCTCCGACAGGATGCGGCCCTTGGGCAGGGCCATGACGAGGCCGGTGCTCGCCTGGGCGTCGGGCAGCGAGAGGGGCAGGTCCATCAGTTGGCCAGCCTTTCGATCTTCGCTCCCACGGCGGCGAGCTTCTGCTCGACATGCTCGTAGCCGCGGTCGAGGTGGTAGACGCGGTTGACGATGGTCTCGCCCTCGGCGGCGAGGCCCGCGAGGATGAGGCTCACCGAGGCGCGCAGGTCCGTGGCCATGACGGGCGCGCCCGAGAGTTTCGGCACGCCGCGGACGATGGCCGACGTGCCGTGGAAGTTGATGCGCGCGCCCATGCGCATGAGCTCGGGGACGTGCATGAAGCGGTTCTCGAAGATGGTCTCGGTGATCATCGACGCGCCCTCGGCCACGGCCAGGAGGGCCATGAACTGGGCCTGCATGTCGGTGGCGAAGCCGGGGAAGGGCTCGGTCATCACGTCGGCGCCGCGCAGGCCGTTCAGGCGGCTGACGGTGAGGCCGGAAATGGTCTCGGCGACATCCACGCCGGAATCCCGCAGCACGCGGGCGACGGAGCCGAGGTGCTCCAGCCGGGCGCCCTGCAGGTGCAGCGTGCCGCCGGTGATGGCGGCGGCGCAGGCATAGGTGCCGGCCTCGATGCGGTCGGGGACGATGGGGTGCGTGGCCGGCAGCAGCGAGGCGCCGCCCTCGATGCGCAGCGTGCCGGTGCCGATGCCCTCGATCCGCGCGCCCATGCGCATGAGGCACATGGCGAGGTCGGTGATCTCGGGCTCGCGGGCGGCGTTGACCAGCTCGGTCTCGCCCTCGGCGAGGCAGGCGGCCATGAGCAGGTTCTCGGTGGCGCCGACGCTGACCTGGGGGAAGATGATCTTCGCGCCGCGCAGCTTGCCCTGAGGGGCGCGGGCCTCGATGTAACCGGCGGTGATCTCGACCTCGGCGCCGAGCTGCTCCAGCCCCTTGAGGTGCAGGTCCACCGGCCGCGTGCCGATGGCGCAGCCGCCGGGCAGCGAGACGCGGGCCTTGCCGAAGCGGGCCAGCAGCGGGCCGAGGACCAGGACGGAGGCGCGCATCTTGCGGACGATGTCGTAGGGCGCCTCGAGGCTGGTCGCGGCGCCTGACAGCGTCAGGGTGCGGGCCGTCTTGTCATGCTCGACGGTCAGGCCGTGCTGCACCAGCAATTGCCGCATGGTCGCGATGTCGGCGAGGTCGGGCGCGTTGGTCAGCACCAGCGGGCCGTCGCAGAGCAGCGCGGCTGCCATCAGGGGCAGGGTGGCGTTCTTGGCGCCCGAGATGGGGACGGTGCCCTGGAGGGGCACGCCGCCCCGGATGCGGATGCGATCCATCAGAGCTTCGGCAGGGCGACGCCCCGCTGTCCCATGTATTTGCCCGCGCGGTCCGCGTAGCTCACCTCGGGCGCGCTTTCGCCCTTGATGAAGAGGAACTGGCAGATGCCCTCATTGGCATAGACCTTGGCCGGCAGCGGCGTGGTGTTGCTGATCTCGATGGTCACCTGGCCCTCCCATTCGGGCTCCAGCGGCGTGACGTTCACGATCAGTCCGCAGCGGGCATAGGTGGACTTGCCGAGGCAGATCACCAGGATGTCGCGCGGAATCTTGAACACCTCGATCGTGTGGGTCAGCACGAAGGAGTTGGGGGGGATGATGCAGACCGGGCC
>JAQGHZ010000478.1 GCA_028291485.1 Rubritepida sp.
GCCCGGACATCGAGGGCGACTGGTACAACTTCGCCGCCCTCAACATCCCCGACCACCATCCCGCCCGGCAGGACCAGGACACCTTCTACCTGCCCGGCCTGGTGGAGGGCCGCCGCACCGTCCTGCGCACCCAGACGAGCCCGCTGCAGATCCGCACCATGATCGGGCAGGAGCCGCCCATCCGCATCATCGCGCCCGGCCGCACCTACCGCTCGGACCATGACGCGACTCACTCACCCATGTTCCACCAGGTGGAGGGGCTGGTCATCGACCGCGGCATCACGCTGGGCCACCTCAAGGGCTGCCTGACCGATTTCCTGCGCGCCTTCTTCGGCATCGCCACGCTGCCGGTGCGCTTCCGCTCCTCCTACTTCCCCTTCACCGAGCCCTCCATGGAGGTCGACATCGGCTGGAACCGGAAGACCGGCGAACTCGGCGCCGGCACGGATTGGCTGGAAATCCTGGGCAGCGGCATGGTGCATCCGCGCGTGCTGGCCAATTGCGGGCTGGATGCGCGCGAGTGGCAGGGCTTCGCCTTCGGCATGGGCATCGAGCGCATCACCATGCTGAAGCACGGCATGGCCGACCTGCGCCCCTTCTTCGAGGCCGACACGCGCTGGCTGAGCCATTACGGCACCAGCCCGCTGGCCCCCGCCACGCTGCACGAGGGCGTGTGAGATGAAATTCCAGCTCTCCTGGCTGCGTGAGTATCTCGACACCGATGCCTCGGTGGACGAGATCGCGACGACGCTCAACGCCATCGGCATCGAGGTCGAGGGCGTCGAGAATCCCGCGGCCATCCTCTCCAGCTTCCGCATCGCCCGCGTCGTCGAGGCGGTGCAGCACCCCAATGCCGACCGCCTCCGCGCGCTGCGCGTCGATGCCGGCGACGGGCGCGAATACTCCGTGGTCTGCGGCGCGCCGAATGCGCGGACCGGCCTCGTCGGCGTCGTCGCCATGCCGGGCGCCTATATTCCCGGCACCGATGTCATCCTGAAGGTCGGCGAGATCCGCGGCGTGAAGAGCGAGGCCATGATGCTCTCCAAGCGGGAGATGGGCCTCGGCGACGACCATTCCGGCATCGTGGAGCTGCCCGAGGACGCCCCCGTCGGTGCGCGCTACGTGGATTATGCCGGCCTCGACGACCCGATCCTCGAGATCAAGGTCACGCCCAACCGCGGCGACGCGCTCTCCATCCGCGGCGTGGCGCGCGACCTCGCCGCCGCCGGGCTCGGCACGCTGAAGCCCTGGTCCGCGCCGAAGATCGCCTCGGTCTACGAGACGCCGCTGCAATGGCGCATCGAGGATCCGCGCGCCTGCACCTGGGTGCTCGGCCGCGCGATCCGCAAGGTGAAGAACGGGCCCTCGCCGCAATGGCTGCAGGACCGGCTGACCGGCATCGGCCTGCGTCCCATCTCGGCGCTGGTCGACGTGACGAACTGGTTCACCTATGGGCTCGGCCGCCCGCTGCACGTCTTCGACGTGGCGAAGGTGAAGGGCGCGACGCTCTCCATGCGCATGGCGCGTGCCGGCGAGGAACTGCTGGGCCTCAACGGCAAGACCTACGCCCTGACCGACGAGGACGGCATTATCGCCGACGCGGCCGGTCCCGAGGCGCTGGGCGGCATCCTCGGCGGCGAGCCTTCCGGCTGCGACGAGACGACCACCGAGGTCTTCATCGAATGCGCCCTCTTCGACCCCGTGCGCATCGCGCTCAGCGGCCGGCGCCACAACATCTTCACCGACGCCCGCGCCCGCAACGAGCGCGGCCTCGACCAGGCCCTTCTGCCCGACGCGCTCGACGCGGCCACGGCCATGATCATGGAGCTCTGCGGCGGCGAGCCCTCCACCGCCTCCGAGGCGGGATCCGAGCCGCTCTGGCGCCGCGAGGCCACGCTGCGCTTCGAGCGGCTGGCGGGCCTCGGCGGGCTGATGCTGCCGCCGCACGAGGCGGAGGGCCGGCTGGAACGGCTGGGCTTCACTGTCGTGGCGCGCGGCAATGATCGCGTGACCGTTGCCGTGCCGCCCTGGCGCAACGACATCGCCGCGCCGATCGTACTGGACCAGGATCCGAAGCTGGATCCCGAGCGCGCGCGCATCGCCGCCGAGGGCTGCGCGGCCGTCGAGGCCGAGTGCGACCTGGTGGAGGAGGTGCTGCGCCTCGGCGGGCTGGACGCCGTGCCGTCGGTGTCGCTGCCCGTCTCCTCGCCCGTGCCGCTGCCTTCGCTGGATTCGAAGCAGGTCCGGTCCGTCCTGGCGCGCCGTGCCCTGGCGTCGCGCGGGATGCAGGATTCCGTGACCTACGGCTTTCTCGAGACACGCATCGCCGCGCTCTTCGGCGAAACGCCGGAGTCGCTTCATCTCGAGAATCCGATCGCCTCCGACCTCGACCAGATGCGGCCGACGCCGCTGGCCTCCCTCGCCATGGCCGCCGCCCGGAACGCCGCGCGCGGCTTCGCCGAGGTGGCGCTCGCCGAGGTCGGCGGGGGCTATCGCGACACCACGCCGGCCGGGCAGCTCGCCATGGCCTGCGGGCTGCGCGCGGGCCGCACGCCGCTGAACTGGGCGGCGCCGGCGCGTGACGTGGATGCGCTGGACGCCAAAAGCGACGCGCTGGCCGTGCTGGAGGCGCTGGGCGTGCCGATGGTCGCGCTGCAGATCACCAACGACGCGGCCGGCCACTACCACCCCGGCCGCTCCGGCGTGCTGCGCCAGGGGCCCAAGATGGTGCTCGCGCAGTTCGGCCAGCTGCATCCGCGCCTCTGCGCCGTGCTGGACATTCCAGCCGGCGCCGTGGGCTTCGAGGTCTTCCTCGACGCCATTCCGGAGCCGAAGCGCCGCAAGAAGGCCGCGCCGGAGTTCTCGGCCTTCCAGCCGGTACGGCGCGACTTCGCCTTCCTGGTCGATGCCGATGTTTCCGCGGACAAGCTCCTCCGCGCGGCGAGCGCGGCCGAGCGGGCCCTGATCACCGAGGTCGCACTCTTCGACCGCTTTGCCGGCGAGCGGCTGCCCGAGGGCAAGGTCAGCCTCGCCATCCAGGTCACGCTCCAGCCGCGCGAGCGCACGCTGACCGACCCTGAGATCGAGGCCGTCGCCGCGAAGATCGTCGCCGCCGTGGGCAAGGCAACGGGGGCTGTTCTGCGAGGGTAGTAACTTCCCTCCATGGACAGATTCGGCGCGATGACGCCGAATGGCTCCTGGTCACGGAGGAAACCGATGCTTCGCCTCACCGCCCTGGCCATCCTGATGCTGAGCGCTGCCCCGCTCGCCGCCCAGCCCCGCAGGGGCGGGGTTGACTGCATTGATGCCGGCCTTGTCGCCATCGACGGGTTCGGCCGCGAGCTGACGGCGCCGCATGAGGGCGGGCGCCTTTCCATCAGCGCGACCCTGCAGAACCGCACGACACGGCCGGCCGCCTTCACCCTCACCTTCAATCCGCCGAACGTTCAGACGCCCTCCGTCCAGCAATGGAACTCGCTGGACTCGCAGGGATCGAAAACGCTCTTCGTCGGCACGCTGCCGCGCGGAACCATGATCAGCGACGATGAGTTGCGGGGCCATATGCAGCTCCGCTGCGTGCCCTAGAACCC
>JAQGHZ010000486.1 GCA_028291485.1 Rubritepida sp.
GCAGCCCAAGCGGGGCCGTCTGTGGCTCAATGACGGCTCGTGCGTGCGGCTGCGCCCGGTGCGCATGAACCACGTGTGGTCCTACGACTTCGTGGAGGACCGGACGCATGACGGCCGCAAGTTCCGGATGCTGAACGTCATCGACGAGTTCACGAGGGAGTGCCTGGCGATCCGGATCTGCCGGCGTCTCCGATCGACGGACGTCATCGACGTGCTGTCGGAGCTGATGATCCTGCGCGGCGCGCCAGGCCACGTCCGGTCGGACAACGGGCCGGAATTCACAGCCACGGCGGTTCGCGAATGGATCAGCGCCGTGGGTTCTCGCACGGCGTTCATTGAGCCTGGCAGCCCTTGGGAGAATGGGTACTGCGAGAGCTTCAACGCGAGGCTGCGAGACGAACTGCTCAATGGGGAGATCTTCTACACGCTGGCGGAAGCCAAGGTTGTGATCGAGGGCTGGCGGCGGCATTACAATGCGATCCGCCCACATTCGGCGCTTGGCTACAGGCCGCCCGCACCCGAGGCTCTGCTGTGGCCGGCTGTGCAACCTCAACCGTCGCAGCAAAGCGCATCGACCGTCGCATCAGCGTCGATCATGAACTAACATTCTCCCCGGACCACTCCATGGGCCCGACCAGTTGAGGAAGGCGTCCGCGGGCTGATCGAGCTGGGACTTCAGATAAGTAAGGGGCCAGCGAAGTGATGGAATCATGCGTGTGCATTAGTTTACGCCGAGCAACTCTAAATAAAAATTTATCGTTGGACTGGCAGAATCCCACCTTTGCCCGCATCCTTGCTTCGGCGCCGCCCAAGAAGGGCCGGCGAAGTCCGGGAGCGAAATGCTCGGGTTGCCAAGCTTGCCCGGCACGTATTCACTGACACCTGCTGAGTTCAGGAGGCTACCATTCCTAAGGTTTCCAACGGCGTTACGCTTTACAATCAAGTTGGGACAGGATTGGGCCAGGGGAACAACCGGCTCGGCGGCGGGACACCCACCAACAACCAGCAGGCCAACGCGGCGCTCAGGAATCACTGGCAGTATGCGCCGCACACCTCTCAATATGATTGGGACGTGGCGGCTTGGTACGGCGCCTATATGTCGCCCGGTCATGCGAGCATCCAGGCGTGCCTGGCGAAGGTCTTCACCGTGCTGCAACTCGCGGGCGTCCGCTATGACAACGGCACCGTCTCCGGCAATTACCGGTGGCGCGACTGCGCGGATCAGGGCATCCCGCTGGGCGCGATCCTGGCGCATGGCGGGCGCCTGCTGATCCAGCTTCCTGTCCGCACGGCAAACTCCAATTCCGGGCAGGATTTCTTCGATTGGCTGACGCATGAGGCCCGCGCGGCCGGGACCTGCATCTCCCGCACCACGGCGACGCATGCGCTTTCCAATCGCGCGCCCTCGACGCTGATCGAGGGGAGCCGTCGATTCCGCATCGCGGAAGAGCGCGGCAAGACTTCGGGCATCCGCGGCGCCATCAAGACCAAGGTGTTCAAGGAGCACAACCACTGGGGGGTGAACCTGGCGCTCTTCGGCGCGGGGCGCACCAACTGGGTCAGCGGCAATACGGTGGACCACCTGGGCGGCCACGGGCACCTCTACATCTACTTCAATCCCAAGGATGTCGGGCAATGCGCCGGCATGATGATCGGCGGCGAGAATTCCGGCGTCGGCGCCATGTCGCAGACCTTCGTGGGCCATGGCGCAAAGGCTGTCAGCGAGGATTTCTCTCCCGCCGGCACCTATAAATGGCCCGCCATGGACCATGGCCCCAACCACATGATCGAGGAATTCATCGTCGATCTCACCGATGGCTGGCGGCATCTCATCGGGCTGGAAGCGCATTTCGACCCTGTGCAATTGGACTACACCCCCGCGGCGGCGAGTACCGCGATGCTCCAGACCGATTTGCTGCGCGCCGTGATCTACGCCGTCATCGATGTGCTCGAATCACCCACCGGCAATCTCGGCATGCTGGCCAAGCGCCGCCTCGAAGGGCACAAGACCACGCTGCTCAATTCCAACAACCTCCCACGCGCCACGCTCAGTGCGATCCTGAAGGAATGCGCCGAGGCCTGCGGACGCAAGAACGTGACAATCAGCGACACCGGCGCCATCGGTTCGAGCAATCCCCCGACGGCGGTGCCGCAGCACATCCAAACCGCCATCATGACCATTCAGTCGAACTGGGGCTTCAGCGTCTGAGGCACGGCAGGGGGACTACGCCGCGCCGGGGATAAGGTCCCGGCAGACTTGCGCCCCTCGCTATGCCCACCCTGAATTCCGCCAAGGCCGGCTGCCCCAATGCCCCGACATAGGCCTGCCACACACTCTGGGCAGCCTCCATCCTCACCGTGGCGGCGCGCGCCGATACGAGGACACCACCCGCCCGCTGCGCGTCGTGTAGCGCAGCCGCTGACCAATCCTCGACGGGACGCTCGGGGCATGGCTGCATCGCTCACGCGCCTGGGATTCGCGTGGAGCTCGTGCTCGACGCCGAAAAGGCCGCGATGCTGGCCGCCCTGTCGCGCTACGGCCAGGCGGCGCGCGGGAGCGCTCTGTCAGCTGAGCGCTGACGGCTGATCAAACAGGCGCGTTGGTAAAGCGCTCAACCCGAAACTGCTTGGAGTGGTAGAGTACGCCATACTCGATTTCGGCTGGCACCCAGCTCGCGTCGCTGTAGAGCAATCGCGAGAAGGAGAACGATCCCGGGTTGGCGGCACAATATCGCTCTAGCTCGCGGTAGATCTTCCCGGCGGGCGACCGGCCACGGTTCACATCGGCGCGTTGCGGAAACAGGTTGATGTCCATCCCGCCGCCCTGCCGATGGCTCATGATGTGCCCTTTGTCGGATCTCCCTTTGAACCGATCGCTGATCTTGCCGAGGAATCCTTGCATCCGGCTGCTGTCTCGCTTGGCTGGATTAGGGGTCGACAGTCCATAGGCCGCGACGATGCGCTCCGAGCCCAGATCGAACAGGTAGGTGTAGCGGTCCTGATCAATGGCCACGATGTCGGTCGTTGCTCCCGGCATCTTCCGGAAGGCCTCGATCCAGAGGGCGGGCAAGACGTGAGAAAGCTCCTCGACCACCTTGATCAGCGGTTTCCCAGCAAGTCCGCCCATGATGCCCGCATAGTTGATGGCCTGCTCCACCAGACTACCTCCTCATGCTGCAAAGGCCCCTGCAGCGGGAGCGCGTCATTTTCGACAGCGTAATGCTGCTTCTACACCCCGAGAAGCGCATGAGTCCCAGCCTCGCTTTCGAGATGCAGGCCCTGGCGCGTCTTGCACCCAACGCCGAGAATGCGCGGATGCATTTCCCGACGCACAAGGCGCAGATCGCCGCCTCCATCGCCGGGCTCGGATTCGTGAATCCTGCCAGTGAGGAAAGACAGAGGAGCGAAGCCCATCGACCTTGGCTTTCACGGCGTCAGGGGTTTTTCAGCAGCCTGCTAAAGGCGCCCCGGATGGGGGCGGAATCCCTCGGGCGACCCGGCCCCCACACGGTCCCACGTGCCCTGCGCGCTCTCCAACTCCCACGAAGTTCGCCATTCCGGACGCTGGCGCGCGTGGTAGTCTCCGGCGCATGCCGCTGCAGCTCGAACATCGCCCCGCGCCACCGTGGGTCGCCGAAACGGCGCCGGTCTTCCGCTCCTCCATTGAAAGCACCGGCCTGATGGTCGGCATGCCCTGCTACGGCGGCATGTTGACGGCCGCGGCGATGCGCGGGGTGCTGGACACGCTGCGGGCGTGCCTCTCGCTCGGCCTGCCCTTCGCAGTGGCCACGCTGACCAATGAGAGCCTGATCTCGCGGGGGCGGAATTCGCTGGCGGCGATCTTCCTGCGGTCCTCCGCGTCGCACCTGCTCTTCCTGGACAGCGACATCGGCTTCGGCGCGGATGCGGTGCTCCGGCTGCTGGGGCACGGGCGCCCGCTGATCGGCGGGATCTACCGCAGCAAGCAATACGGCAGAGTCGAATGGGCCGTGACCTTTGCAGGGGGCCAAGCCGCGATTGTGCGCCGCGACCCCGCGACAGGTGCGGTGGAGGCCGAGGCCATCGGCACGGGCTTTCTCCTGATACACCGTAGCGTGCTGGAGGAACTGGCCGCCGCGCATCCGGAGGCCCTGCATCGGACCGAGGAAGGGCCGGCCCACGTCTTCTTCGAGGCCGGGATCGATCCGAAGGCCGCGCCCGGCGAGGGCCGCTACTTCGGCGAGGACTATCTGTTCTGTGCCCGCTGGCGCGCGCTCGGCGGCGAGGTGTGGTGCGATCCGGCGATCCGGCTGGAGCATCACGGGCAGGTCGCCCTAACCGGCGATCCGATGACGATGTTTTCACCCGCGGGGTAACCATGTCGTAGGGCCGTATTAACGGGTCTCGCCGCACAAGGGGTGGATATTCATCGGGCGCTCCTCGCCTCAGCAGGCCCGTCGCGCCCATCCTCAGCATTCCGCCGCGCCATCCGCCTAGCCGCGGTCAGCAGGCCGCTTTGCTGGTCCGCGTCGAGCTTACCCCAGATCTCGAGCATTTCAGCGCGACCGGCAAATCCGAGCGAGGCCGGGCGGCGTTGCGGTTCGGGCTGCAGTTCGCAGATACAGGACGATGGCCGGCATCTCGGCGATGGCGAAACCCGCCTTCTTGTCGACCAGTATGCGCGGGCCCATGAACGGGACCGGCATGTCCTTCACCGACCCAACCATCAACTTGGAAATCGCGGCGTCCCCGCGTTCGATCCAGGTCTTTCCCGCATAGGCCAGGACAGCGCGTACGAACTGACCGCGGAACGGCACGGACCAATAGTAGAGATCATAGTCGGACATCTCGGGGTCTCCAGGTCATGTGCATGGCTTTCGTCAACAACGCCGGCGGGGCGCCCCTGCTGGCGATCGGCGCGGATTAAGCTTGCCGTGGGATCGAGCGCAGCGGTCCGACCAACTCCCGACTGCGCAACCGAGGGCCACGCTTGCCCACGAGGCGCTGCTCGCCATCGCGCCTGCGGACCTGCCCGCCGCCGCGCGCCAAGCGGTGCTCCGGAGGAAGTGCTGGCCGAAGGCGGTCAGCCCGGCTTGGCTTCGAGGAGAAAGAGGACATATGCGGCTGGCACACCACGTAGCAAATCCTGCCGCCATCTACGCGCGCGGAGAAGCGTCCAGCCCCTCCCGGCCAGTCCAGATTGGTCTGACCAGGTCTTCGTCACAAACATCCTGGGAATTCTTGCGATGACAAAACCCGTCCTCCAGCCTGGCCCCAACCATCCCATCACCATCGAGCCACTTGGGCGCCGGGTGACCGTCGTGGTCGCCGGGCAGACCATCGCCGAGAGCGACAGGGCACTGGTCCTGCGAGAAGCCGCCTATGCACCGGTGTTCTACATTCCGCGGCAGGACGCCCGGATGGACCTGCTCGAGCGAAGCGATCACAGCTCCTACTGCCCGTACAAGGGCGATGCCTCGTATTTCAGCATCCCGGCCGGCGGCTCGCGATCCGTCAACGCCGTCTGGACCTATGAGGCGCCCTATGATGCCGTCGCCGGGATCAAGAATCACCTCGCCTTCTATCCCGACAGGGTGGATGCGATCACCTGAGATGACTCTGTTCCAGACGCGTCGGCAGCGAGACCTCCTGCTCATGCGTCCATTCATCGGAAAACAGCTGGGGCAGCCGAATTGAAACCTAAGTCACGAGCTTCAATTCCCCCAGCAGGGTGGGGATAAGTTCGGAGACGGTCGGATGGATCGGCACGGCGCGCTGCAGCGTCGTGTACGGCGCGGCGGCATTCATCATGTCCAGAATGCCGTGGATCGCCTCGTCGCCACCGGTGCCGAGGATGGCGGCGCCCAGGATCCGCCTGGTCTCGGCATCGACGACGACCTTCATGAATCCCTGCGTCTCGCCTTTCTCCACGGCGCGGCCGACCCGCGTCATCGCCCGTTTGCCGACGAGCAGGGGACGACCCGTGGCGCGCGCCGCCGTCTCGGTCATGCCGACGCGCCCGAGCGGTGGATCGGTATAGAGCGCGTAGCCGGGCACGCGTTCGCTCAGCTTCCAGTCCTGCCCGTCCAGCAGATTGGCGGCCACGATCTCGAAGTCGTTATAGGCGGTGTGGGTGAAGGCGCCGCGGCCGTTGCAATCGCCCATCGCCCAGATGCCGGGCACGTTCGTGGCGAGGTGGTCGTCGACCTTGATGTAGCCGCGCGCGTCGGTCTCGACGCCCGCGGCCTCGAGCCCGAGATCGTCGGTGTTGGGCCGGCGGCCGACCGCCAGCAGGAGATGCGATCCCACGATTTCCGGCCCGCCGCTCGCGCATTCGACCGCGACGGCCACGCCTTCCTCATGCGGCGCGAGCCGGATGCATTTGGCGCCGAGGCGGATGCCGACGCCCTCCGCCGCCAGGATGTCGGCGATCGCCGCCGAGACGTCCTCATCCTCGCGCGAGACCAGGCGATCGCCCATCTCCACGACGGTGACCTCGGCGCCGAAGCGGCGATACATCTGCGCGAATTCGAGCCCGATATAGCTGCCGCCGATCACGACGAGATGCTTCGGCAGATGGTCGAGCTCGACCATGTCGCTGTTGGTCAGGAAGGGAACGGTGTCGATGCCGGGCATGTCCGGCACCGCGGAGCGCCCGCCGACATTGATGAAGATGCGGGGCGCGCTCAGCACCTCGTCTCCGACCCGCAGCCGATCCCGCCCCTCGAAGCGGGCATGGCCGTGCAGCACGGTGCAGCCTGCCATGCCGCCCAGCCAGGTTTCGACCCCCTGCCGGGAGTCGGCGATCACCTTGCCGGCACGCGCCTTCACGCGCTCCATGTCCATCGCAGGCGGCCCCTCGAGGACCACGCCATATTCCGCCGCGCGGGCGGCCATGCGAGCCGCATAGGCGCTCGCGACCAGGGTCTTGGTCGGCTTGCAGCCGGTGTTCACGCAGGTGCCGCCGAAGAACTTGCGCTCGATGATGGCGACGCGCATGCCGGCATCGGTGAGGCGCCCGGCAAGTGGCGGCCCGGCCTGCCCGGCGCCGATGATGATCGCGTCGAAGGTGAGGCTCATGACAGCACCGCGACATTCCGAAGAGACTTCGTGAGACAGCCGGAGCCGGCCAACCCGGCGCCCGCTTCCCGTGCGGCTTTGGCGGTGACGACCATCTTCCTGTCCATCTTGAGCCCTTCCGAGTGATGGCGTTTCACGGCCAGTCGCGAGAGGCGAGCCAGCCGCCCTCAGGTGACCGATAGTAGTTTGGTATAGGCGGCGCGCGCTGGCCAATCGTGCCGTCCCCCGACTGCGGCGGCCTTCTATTCGTTGAGCGATCCCGGACCGCTGACGAAGGGACTCTTCCGAAGATAAAATCGCAGGAGACGGTTCGCATCCTGCGAAATGCCGATCCTGGTGCTCTGCCCGATCTCGCCGGGTTCATGGTCGCTGCGTCCGAGCCACAGAGGACCTTTCCGGCAAAGATCAAGGCCGTCGAGCGAACGATCCACCCGCAATGCCGCGGCCAGCCTCCCCGGTCCTCGTGCCAGGTCGCGCAAGCGCTCGATGCGGCGGTTCAGCCGCATGATCGGAATGCCTTCGAGCGGCTCGAGGGCCCGGATCAGGACGCCGGCTCCGATTCCGGGCGCTTCACTCGATACATTCAGCATGCAGGAACGACCGTAGATGAAGTAAATATAAGCGTGGCCGCGTTCGAGAAACAGCGAAGGATTACGCGGAGTCAGCCCCCGGTACGCGTGCCCAGCGGCGTCGCCGACGACATACGCCTCGGTCTCGACAATACGGCCGCTGGCGACGCCCTCGGGGAACTCCCGCACCAGGACCTTGCCAATGAGATAGCGGGCGAGAGAGGCCGTATCGATCGGCAGCTCGGAGCGAGCGAGCGGCAAAAGGCGGTCCTTACAGTGACCGGATTCAGGACATCTGCTCAACCCATTGCGCGCGCGAAGGTCCCGGCTCGAAGGGAGCGCCGAAATACTGGGTTTCGCGGGCCACTTTCCCATCGCGGAACTCCATGATGCTCACGACATAGGCAGGCCGCAC
>JAQGHZ010000531.1 GCA_028291485.1 Rubritepida sp.
ACGGTGCGCTTCCGCGTCACCGACGGCGCGAGCACCATCGCCGTGACCTACACCGGCGTGCTGCCCGACCTCTTCCGCGAAGGCCAGGGCGTGGTCGCCCAAGGCATGATGCGCCCCGACGGCACCTTCGCCGCGCGCGAGGTCCTCGCCCGCCACGACGAGACCTACATGCCGCCAGAGGTCGCCGACGCGCTGAAGCGTTCCGGCCACTGGAACCCCTCGGATGGCGCGCCGCCGCCGGCCGCCACTTGGAACACGCTGGCACCGGAGCGGCGGAGCGGAACGTGATCCCCGAACTCGGTCATTTCGCGCTGATCCTGGCGGCGCTGCTCGCCCTTGCGCAATCGGTGCTGCCGCTGGTCGGCGCGCAGCGCGGCGATATCAGGCTGATGGGATCGGCGGCGCCGCTCGCGCTGGCCGGCTTCCTCGCCATCGCCATCGGCTTCGGCGCGCTGATCTGGAGCTATGCGACCAACGACACCACCGTCGCGAACGTCGTGGCCAACAGCCATTCCGCCAAGCCGATGATCTACAAGATCAGCGGCACCTGGGGGAATCACGAGGGCTCGATGGTGCTCTGGGTGATGGTGCTGGCCATCTGCTCGGCCGCCGTCGCAGGCTTCGGGCGTGGGCTGCCCTCGGCCTTGCAGGCCCGCGTGATCGCGGTGCTCGGGACGATCTCGCTCGGCTTCCTCGCCTTCATCCTCTTCACCTCGAATCCCTTCGAGCGCGTCTGGCCGCCGGCGCCGGACGGCAATGGGCTCAATCCGCTTCTGCAGGATTTCGGCCTCGCGGTGCATCCGCCGCTTCTCTACACGGGCTATGTCGGCTTCGCCGTCACCTTCGCCTTCGCCGTCGCCGCCCTCATCGAGGGGCGCGTGGACGCGGCCTGGGGGCGCTGGGTGCGGCCCTGGGCGCTGGCCGCCTGGTCCTTCCTGACCTGCGGCATCGCGCTCGGCTCCTGGTGGGCCTATTACGAGCTCGGCTGGGGCGGCTACTGGTTCTGGGACCCGGTGGAGAACGCCTCGCTGCTGCCATGGCTCGCCGGTACGGCGCTGGTGCATTCGGCGATCGTCGTGGAGAAGCGCGAGGCGCTGAAGATCTGGACCGTGCTGCTGGCCCTGCTGACCTTCGCACTCTCGCTGCTCGGCACCTTCCTCGTGCGCTCCGGCATCCTGAACAGCGTGCATTCCTTCGCCTCCGACCCGACGCGCGGCGTGTTCATCCTGTGCTTGCTGGCGATCTACATCGCCGGCGCCTTTCTCCTCTTCGCCTGGCGCGCGCCGGCCATGGCGCCGACGGGCATCTTCGCGCCCGTCTCGCGCGAGGGCGCGCTGGTGCTGAACAACCTGCTGATCTGCTCGATCTGTGCAGTGGTGCTGGTGGGCACGCTCTACCCGCTCTTCCTCGACCTGCTGACAGGCCAGATGATCTCGGTCGGCCCACCCTTCTTCAACTCCGCCGCCGGGCCGCTGGCGCTGCCGCTCATCGCCGGCATGGCGATCGGGCCGATGATGTCGTGGAAGCGCGCAGCGCTCTGGCCGGTGCTACAGCGGCTCTGGTGGGCGGCCTGCCTCGCGTTGGCGGCCTTCCTGCTGACGCTGGCCTTCGTGGGATGGCACGTCCTCCCCGCCTTCGGCTTCGCCTGCGCCTTCTGGCTGATCGGCGGGGCGGCCGCCGACATCGCGGATCGTTCGGGCCTCGGCCGCACGCGCCTCGCCAATGTGTTTCATCGCGCGCGCGGGCTGCCGCGTTCCGCCTGGGGCGCGGCCATCGCCCATGCGGGGATGGGCGTGACGCTGCTCGGCATCGCCGGGATGGGGCTGGCCACCGAGCATCTCGCCGCGCTCCGGCCCGGCGGCTCCACGTCCTTCGCCGGCTACGAGTGGCGGCTCGACGGCGTGCGCGACGTGACCGGCCCGAACTTCACCGCGCGCCGCGCCACTCTCACGCTGCTGCGCGACGGTCGCGAGGTACGCGTCATGGAGCCCTCGCGCCGCTTCTTCCCGCAGGGCCGCACCACCACCACCGAGGCCGCCATCCACACCAACCTCGCCCGCGACCTCTACGCCGTGCTCGGCGAGGAGCATGACGGCCAGGCCGTGATCCGCCTGCACGACAATCCGCTCGCGCCCTGGATCTGGCTCGGCGCCTTCATCATGGCGCTGGGCGGCGCGCTTTCGTTGAGCGACCGCCGCATGCGCATCGCAGCACCCGCGCCGAAGCGCCGCGAGGCCGAGGTCACCGCATGACCGACATCGCAAAACCCTCACGCCGGAAGCTGATGCTCTACGCGCCGCTTGCCGTGGCCGGCGTGGCCGGCGTGGGCTTCTGGGCCATGCTGCGCGGACTCGGCGACGGCAGCTTCAACCCGCGCGGCGTGCCCTCCGCGCTGCTCGGCAAGAACCCGCCGGAATTCTCGCTGCCCGGCCTCGACGGCATCGACCTGCCGCCGCTCTCCTCGCCGGACCTGCGGCTGTTCAGCAAGCCGGTTATCGTGAATTTCTGGGCGAGCTGGTGCATGCCCTGCATCGTCGAGCATCCGCAGCTCATCGCGCTGCAGCGCCGGGGCGTGCCCATCCTCGGCATCAGCTACAAGGACCGCGAGGCCGATGCTCGGACCTTCCTGGCGCGTCACGGCAATCCCTTCGCGCGGCTGGGCGTCGATGCGCCCGGGCGCGTTGCCATCGACTGGGGCGTCTATGGCGTGCCGGAAAGCTACGTGCTCGATCGCCATGGCGTGATCCGCTGGCGCTGGGCCGGCCCCATCACGCCCGAGGTGATGACGGAGAGCATCGTCCCGCTGCTGCGCTCGCTCGAGAGCGCCTGATGCGCCGGCCCCTTCGCCTGGCCATGCTGCTGCTCGCGGCGGCGCTGCCCGCCTTCGCGCAATCCGCCGACCGTCTGGCGGATCCCGCGGCCGAAGCCCGCGCGCGCGAGATCGGGCGCGAGCTGCGCTGCCTCGTCTGCCAGAACCAGTCCATCGAGGACAGCGAGGCCGACCTCGCGCGCGACCTCCGCCGCATCGTGCGCGAGCAGGTCACGCAGGGCGCTTCGCATGACGAGGTCGTCCGCTTCGTGCACGACCGCTACGGCGATTTCGTCCTGCTGCGCCCGCCCGTCCGGCTCGCGACGCTGCTGCTCTGGGCCACGCCGGCGCTGGCGCTGCTCGGCGGACTCTTCGCCATCTGGCGACTGCGTCGCCGGGAGTCCGCGCCGGCCACCGAACTCACCGAGGCCGAGCGCGCGCGTCTCGCCGAGCGCTTGGCGTCCGATCGCTTCGGCGCTCTTCCGCCGAAGCGTGAATCGGCCGCTCAGGACACAGGCGAACCGCGCGCGTGACCTGGCTCGTCCTGGCCCTCACGGCCGCCCTCATCCTCTCGCCGCTCGCCTGGGCCGCACTGCGCCCGCCCCACCCACGCAGCCGGGGCGAGGCGGATCTCGCGCTGTTCCACGCGCAGCTCGCCGAGCTCGACGCGCAGCACGCCGAGGGACGGCTCGACGAGGCGTCGCACAGGGCCGCGACGCTGGAGGTGCAGCGCCGCCTGCTCGCCGCGCCGGTCACCGACGCATCGCCGCCGGAGACGCGCACCTCGCCGCTGCTGCTGGCCGCGCTCATCCTGGTCCCCGTCGCCGGCGTGGTGGTCTATCTCGATCGCGGCTTCCCGGAGATGCCCTCGGCCACGCTGAGCGAACGCCGCGCGGCCAATGCGGCGGACGACGCCATCATCCTCCAGCTCCGCGAACGCCTGCGCAACGCCGATCCTGCCACGGAAGCCGGCCGGCAGGGCTTCATCCTGCTCGGCAATGCGGAGCGCACGCGCGGGCGGCTGGCGGAGGCCTCCGCCGCCTATCGCCGCGCGCTGGATGCGCGCTTCGACCTCGGCCTCGCGATCCGCTTCGTGGAGCTGGAGATCGAGCGTGGCGAGACGGAGAACGCACTGGCGTGGATCGACCGCGGGATCGCGGCACAGCCGGATCCGCGGCTGCGCTTCCTCAGGGGGCTGACGCTGGCGCGTGCGGGTCGGCAGGAGGAGGCGCGGACCACCTGGCGCGCGCTGCTCGCCGAAGCACCGGCGGATGCGCCGTGGCGGGCGGCGGTGCAGCAGAGCCTGGATGGGCTGCCTTAGGGCCTGTGGACAGTTGGTCTGCGGGCGCGTTCGGCGGTGCTTTTCCGCCTGCGGCGTTGGGCTTGCTTGGCGATGCAAAGACATCGCCCGCGCAATCCCGCCTTGCAGGCACGAAAAATCCCTCGCCGACCGCATCCCGGGCCCAACTGTCCACAGGCCCTAGAGTGCGATCGGCTGAGGCGGAATCGCCGAAGCTTTACCGTCGGGTCCGCGAGAATCCCCAGGTGATGACCGCGCCGATGGCGAGGAGCGCGCTCAGCACGCCGGCCGCAAAGGGGATCATCCCGTCCATCTCGTCGAAGGTGCGGTTGCCGCCCGTCGTGAACAGGCCCCACCACGCGAAGCCCCCGAGCAGCACCGCAAGCAACAGACAGATCAGCGCAGCGCGATGCATGGGACGGAATCCTCCCCGCCGTTGAGTTGGCAACGTATCAGGCGAGCGGCGGTTGGCGCAGCAGCCGCTCCGCCGCCTCCAATTCCTCCGGCGTGTTCACATTGAGGAAGGGATCGCCCTCCCACTCCACCGTCGCGACGCCGTGCTGCGCGGCCCAGGCGCCGACCGCCCGCTCGCCATCCAGGATCGCCGCGCGCAGCTCGCCGGCCAGCCGCCGCGGCCAGAGCGCCACCGGCGGATGCGCCCGCCC
>JAQGHZ010000567.1 GCA_028291485.1 Rubritepida sp.
AGCCCGCCGCCCCCCGGCTCGATGGGGTCGCCGAGCGGGACCAGCCGCACGCCCACTTCGGCGCTGCCGTGGTGCAGCCGCGCGGGGAACCAGGTGCCGATGGGCCTGGGCTCGCCGGCGAGCGCGCGGAAACTCGCATCGATCCGGTCCGTCGGCGCGTGCAGCGGGCGGGCCAGGATCATGTCGCCGCGCGCGATCGCCTCCTTCGAGATGTCACGGCCGGCAAGGTTCAGCGCGCAGCGCTGCCCCGTCAACCCGCGCTCCGCCGGCCGGTTCTGCGCGTGGATGGAGCGCACCCGAGCCGCGAGGCCTGAGGGGCTGACCACCACCTGATCGCCTACCGCGACGGCGCCCGACAGCACCGTGCCAGTGATCACCGTGCCCGCGCCGGCCAGGGTGAAGCAGCGGTCCACGGCCAGGCGGAAGGCGCCGTCCGCGCCCGGCTCGGCCGTCGCGGCCTCGGCATCGGCGAGCGCCGCGCGCAGCGTCTCCATGCCCTGGCCGCTCTGGGCCGAGACGGGCAGCACGGGCGCCTCCTCCAGCGCGGTGTCGGCCAGCAGCTCACGCAGCTCGGCCGTGACCTCGGCGATGCGCCCGGGGTCGGCAAGATCGGATTTGCTCAGCGCCACCAGCCCGCGCCGCACGCCGAGCAGGTCGAGGATGGCGAGGTGCTCGCGCGTCTGCGGCATCACGCCGTCATCGGCGGCGACCACCAGCAGGGCGAAGTCGATGCCGACAGCGCCCGCCAGCATGGTGTGGACGAAACGCTCATGTCCGGGCACGTCCACGAAGCCGATCACGCGCTCGCCATTGCCCTGCGGCAGATAGGCGAAGCCGAGATCGACGGTGATGCCGCGCGCCTTCTCCTCCTTGAGCCTGTCGGTGTCGACGCCGGTCAGCGCCTTCACCAGCGAGGTCTTGCCGTGGTCGATGTGTCCCGCGGTGCCGACGATCATGGCCCGATACTCATGGAAGCGGCATTCCGGCGCGACGCTCGGCCTCCTCGAGGCCCGCATCGTCCAGCGAGGCGCGCACGGGCCCCAGGAAGGGACGCGCCAGCTTGCTGCCGCCGGACTGGCCGCGCATGAGCCAGGCCAGCGCCTCGATCGGATCGGGATCGACGCCCGCGCCCATGTGCAGCGCCGCGCCCAGCATGGCCTGCCCGTCGGCGTCCCCCAGTTCGGCGCCCCGGCGCCACCACATCGCCGCCTTGGCCACGTCGCGCTCCACGCCGAGCGCGTGGTGGTAGAGCATGCCCATCCGCGTCATCGAGGAGGCGATGCCGGCCTCGGCGGCGGCCATTGCCCATTTCCGGGCTTCCTCGGGATCGAAGGGGATGACCTCGCCCTCCAGCAGCATCCAGGAGAACATGTCCTGCGCCAGCGCGTCATCCTGTTCGGCGGCGGCGCGGTAGAGTTCCGCGGCGCGGGCCGGATCGGCCTCCACGCCCTCGCCGCCGCGCAGATAGAGGGTGGCGAGGTTGCGCTGGCCGGGCGCGTGGCCGGCCTCGGCCGAGAGGGTCAGCCATTTTTCCGCGACGCGCGGGTTCGTCGGTACGCCCAGGCCTTCGGCGAAGCAGCCGCCGATATTGGACTGCGCGCGCGGGTTGCCGGCGCGGGCCAGCGGCTCCCAGACCTCCAGTGCCGCCGTGTAGTCGCCGGCACGGAAGGCGGCCATGGCCGCTTCCATCGGATCGGGCGGCGGCGTGGGGACGCGGCGGAGGCGGTCAAGCCAGGCCACGAAGCGTCTCCAGGAAGCCGGCCTCGTCGGACAGGCAGCGCAGGTCGAGCACCAGCGCGCCGTCCTGCACGCGGCCGATCACCGGGCGCGGCAGGGCGCGCAGCGCGGCGGCCAGCGCCTCCAGGTCGCGGCCGCGCAGCGCGACAAGGCGCAGCCCGTGGCTCGGCAGCGTGTCGAGCGGCAGGGCGCCGGAGCCGATCTGGCTGCGGCAGGCGCAGGTTTCCACGGCGATGCCAGCCGGCATCAGCGCGGCCACGTGTGGCGCCAGCCGCTGCGCCTGCGCGCCGATCTCCCCGGCCTCGCGCGCCAGCACGCGCAACGTCGGCAGCCGCTCCGCAAGCCGGTCGGGATCGCGGTAGAGCTTCAGCGTCGCCTCCAGCGCGGCGAGGCGGAGCTTGTCCACGCGCAGCGCGCGCTTCATCGGGTTGCGGTTGATGGCGGCGATCAGGTCGCGGCGGCCCACGATGAAGCCGGCCTGCGGCCCTCCCAGCAGCTTGTCGCCGGAGAAGGTGACGAGGTCCGCGCCCTCCGCCACCGCCTCCCGCACCGTGGGCTCCTTCGCGAGGCCCCAGCGCGAGAGGTCCACGAGCGTGCCCGAGCCGAGGTCGTTCAGCAGCGGCACGCCCGCCTCCCGCGCGATGGCGGCCAGCGCGGCGCCGCCCACCTCCGCGGTGAAGCCCTCGATCCGGTAGTTGGAGGTGTGGACCTTGAGGATCACGCCGGTCTGCGGGGTGAGGGCGGCGGTGTAGTCGCGCGGATGGGTGCGGTTGGTGGTGCCCACTTCGACCAGGCGGGCGCCGGCCTGCGCCATGATGTCGGGCATGCGGAAGGCGCCGCCGATCT
>JAQGHZ010000615.1 GCA_028291485.1 Rubritepida sp.
GATTCACGCTTCAGATTGAAGGGCGCTGAAGCGATCGGACCCTGGCCCATGATCCGAGAGGATCCTGAGCCAGGACTTTACCGAGAGAGCGATTCACCGCTTCGGTGATTCCACCTTTGCGGACCGCGCTCTAATAGCTCGGCGGCGTGATCACCCAAACGACCTGGGTGCGCTCCGTTCCCGGATTGCGGCAGCGATGCACCTCCGTGCTGCGGAACGAAAAACTGTCGCCCGTCTCCAGCCGGAAGCACGTCCCGCCCACCCAGAGTTCCAGCTCGCCCTGGATCACGAGGCCGGCCTCCGCACCCTCGTGGCTGTAGTCGCCGCTGTCGGCGCCCGGCTCCAGCGTGCTCAGCAACAACTCCAGCGGGCCGGCCAGGTTAGGCGAGAGCAACTCTTCCTCGATGCCGAGATTGGTGAAGGAGAGCCGGCGCCGCCGGTTCTTTCGCACCACCACGCACAGCTCCTCGGCCGGCGGCTCGGGCGCGGGGAGAAAGAACCAGTTCATATGCACGCCGAGCTGGTCGGCCAGCAGCTTCAGGTTGCCGATCGTCAGCGTCGAGCGCCCACGCTCCAGTTGGCTCAGATAGCCGATCGACAGGCTCGAGGCGTCGGAAAGCGCCTGCAGGGTCATGCCCTTCGCCTTCCGCAGCTCGCGGATCTGGCCGCCGATCTGCGCTCCATCCGGCTGGGGTTCCCCGGCCTTCCGGCGCTTGGGAGGTTCGTGAAATTCTTCGCTCATTTTTTCACTTGCGTGAAGCGTTGCGCCATCTCTAGGCTCCCTCGTTGCCGCATAAGCCCGCCCGGGTGCAAGGGCCGGATGGGAGTTCCAGGAATGAATGTTTCGGTCGCGACCACGCCGGGTGTCGCCTGCACCGCCCATGTCTGGGTCCCGTCGTCCGACGGCGTGCGGCTTTCCGCCTCGCTCTGGTTGCCGGACGGCGCGACGAAGCCCCGGCGGTTCCGGAGTTCAACCCCTACCGCAAGCGCGACCACAGCTCGACGCGCGACTGGGGCATCCGTGGTTTCCTCGCCCAGTCGGGCTTTGCGGGCGGAAATCTTCTCCCGCGACTGGAGTTGGACCACGCCCAGGGACCACCTGTAGCCCATCATGCGAGATCTTCCGGAACGTGCGCGCGTCGTCATCGTGGGCGGCGGCGTGGTGGGGTGCAGCCTCGCCTATCATCTGACGCGGCGCGGCTGGGGCGACGTGCTTCTGCTGGAGCAGAAGCAGCTCACCAGCGGCACCACCTGGCACGCGGCCGGCCTCGTGGGCCAGCTGCGCGCGACGCAGAACCTGACGCGGCTCGCGCAGTATACCAGCGGGCTCTACCAGCAGCTGGAGGCCGAGACGGGGCAGGCGACGGGCTATCGCCAGGCTGGATCGCTCGCGCTGGCCACCAGCGAGGCGCGCTTCGAGGAGCTGAAGCGCGGCGCCTCCATGGCGAGCTGCTTCGGGCTGGAGGTTCGCGTGCTCGGTCCCTCCGAGGCCGCGGCGCTCTGGCCGCTGATGGAATCGAAGGATCTGATCGGCGCCGTGCACCTGCCGGGCGACGGCTATGTGAATCCGATCGACACGACACAGGCGCTGGCGCGCGGCGCGCGGCAGAAGGGCGCGCGGATCGAGGAGGGCGTTGTTGTCACCGAGATCCTGCAGAAGAACGGCCGCGCGACGGGCGTGATGACCGATCGCGGGCCGGTTCAGGCGGAGATCGTCGTGAACTGCGCCGGCATGTGGGCGCATGGCCTCGCCGCGAGCGCGGGCGTCACCGTGCCGCTGCACGCCGCCGAGCACTTCTACGTCGTCACCGAGCCGATGCCGGACTTGCCGAACAACCTCCCGGTGCTCCGCGACCCCGACAACTTCACCTATGTGAAGCCCGAGACCGGGAAGCTGCTGGTCGGCTGGTTCGAGGAGGTCGCAAAGCCCTGGGGCATGGGCGGCATCTCCAGGGATTTTTCCTTCGGCCATCTCCCCGACGACATGGATCACATCGAGCCTTTGCTGGAGCGCGCGGTGGCGCGCATCCCGAAGCTTGGCGAGACCGGCATTCGCCTCTTCTTCAACGGGCCGGAAAGCTTCACGCCGGACGATCGCTATCTGCTGGGCGAGGCCCCCGAGCTGCCCGGCCTCTTCGTCGCGGCGGGCTTCAACTCCATCGGCATCCAGTCGGCCGGCGGGGCAGGGCGCGTGCTCGCGGACTGGATCGTGGACGGCCATCCGCCCATGGATCTCTGGGACGTCGACATCCGCCGCGCCATGCCCTTCCAGCGCAACGCGCGCTACCTGCGCGATCGCACGGTCGAATCGCTCGGCCTGCTCTACGCGATGCACTGGCCCTTCCGGCAGCCGGAGACGGCGCGCGGCGTGCGGCGCTCGCCGATCCATGACGCGCTGAAGGCCAAAGGTGCCGTCTTCGGCGAGGTCGCGGGCTGGGAGCGCGCGAACTGGTTCGCCACATCAGGCATGAAGGCGGAGTACGAATACTCCTACGGCCGCCAGAACTGGTTCGAGGCCTCGGCGCAGGAGCATCGCGCGGTGCGCGAGGCGGTGGGCCTTTTCGACCAGACCTCCTTCGCGCAGTTCGTCGTGGAGGGGGAGGGCGCGGAGGCCGCCCTGAACCGCATCTGCGCCAACGACGTCGCGGTGGCGCCGGGGCGCGTGGTCTACACGCAATGGCTCAACGAGCGAGGCGGAATCGAGGCCGACCTGACGCTGACGCGCGAGAGCGCCACCCGCTACCGTATCGTCACGGCGGCCGCCACGCAGGTGCGCGACTTCGCCTGGCTGAAGCGCCACCTCCCGGCCGGCGTCGCCGGCTGGGATGCGAGCTCGGCCTACGCGACACTCTCGCTCATGGGGCCGAAGTCGCGCGAGGTTCTGGCGGGATTGACGGATGCCGACCTTTCCAACGCGGCCTTCCCCTTTGCGACCGCCAAGGAGATCGACCTCGCCTATGCCCGCGTCTGGGCCACGCGCATCACCTATGTCGGCGAGCTCGGCTGGGAACTCCACATGCCCGTGGAGTTCGCTGCCGGCGTCTTCGAGGCGCTGATGCAGGCCGGCGAGCCGCATGGGCTGCGCCTGGCCGGCTATCACGCGCTCAACTCGCTGCGCATCGAGAAGGCCTATCGCCACTGGGGCCACGACATTACCGACGAGGACACCCCGCTGCAGTCCGGCCTCGGCTTCGCGGTGGCCTGGGACAAGCCGGGCGGGTTCATCGGCCGCGACCCGCTGCTGGCCCTGCGCGGCAAGCCGCACACGCGGCGCCTCGTTACCTTCCTGCTGGAAGACCCCGAGCCGCTGCTGCTGCACAACGAGCCGATCTGGCGCGACGGCGTGCGCGTGGGCCACATCACCTCGGCGATGTATGGCCACACGCTCGGCTGCTCCATCGGCCTGGGCTACGTCTCGGATGCCGAGGGCGTGACGGAGGCCTTTCTTCGCGATGCCCAGTTCGAGCTGGAGATCGCGGGAGTGCGCCACGCCGCCCGCGCCACGCTCAAGCCGCCCTACGATCCCACCGGCGCGCGGGTGCGCGCGTGACGGGAGAAGTCGCAGGAAACGTCGTGACGTCCTGGCCGGCGGCGCTGCCCTCGCCGCTTCGCTGCATGCGCCACGGATCAACGCGCAGGCTGCGGATCCTCAGGTTCCGGCCGAACAACGACCTGAGCGTGCTGGACACGATCTGGTCCACGGTCTTCGTGATGGGCTGCTCTGGTGCCTGACGCTGCGCGAGGGCCTGAAGTTTCACGATGGTGAGCCCGTCAGCCGACGGCCTATCGCGCAGGCCTCAAGGACCTGCCGCGCCCCGCCTTCGACGATCGTGCTCTACCCCAGCGTGAACGCCTCGTGGATGGCCGATTGCACCATCCCGCCCAGCACCGCGCCGCCGCCGGCGACATAGATCCAGTCGCCGATCGCCGTCGCCGCCACCGCATGGCGCGGCGTCAGCATCGGCGCGTGCTTCTGCCAGGTGTCGGTCGCGGGATCGTAGCTCTCCATCTGGCCGAAGACCTTGGCGTCGCGCGGCACGCCGTTCTGCAGGACGCCGCCCTCGCCGCCCATGCAGAAGAAGCGATCGCGACAGACCACCATCCCATGGCCCGAGCGGGCCGTCGGGAGCGGTGAGCGCAGTTCCCAGGTGTCGCCCTGCGGCAGGTACACGTGGTGCAGGTCGGTGTTGTACTGGTAGGTGTTGAAGCGCCCGCCGATCACATGGATCACCCCGTTGTGCGACACGCATCCCACATGATCGCGTGCGGCGGGGAGGGGGCGCCGCCGCTCCCAGCGATTCGTCGCGGGATCGTAGACCTCGTGCCAGCCGACGCTGGCACGCTCGTCGGCCGGGTCGGTCGCACCGCCGATCAGGTGCACCTTGCCGCCGAGGATCACGGCCGCCGAAGCCGCGCGCGGGCGCGACAGGCGCGCGATCTCGTCCCAGCGGTCGCCGGCGACATCGTAGACATAGGCCAGGTCGTCGCAGAGCCGGTTCTGCTGGATGAAGCCGCCCAGCGCATAGACCTTTCCGGCATCGGCCACGACGGCCACGTGGTTCGCCCCGCGCGGCAGCGGCGCCGCGTCGTACCAGCGGTCGGCGCCGGGGTCGTAGACGGTGTGATAGGCCTGGTTGAAGCGGCCTTCGCCATAGCCGCCGACGACATGCATGCGTCCGGCCCAGGCCGTCGCCCAGGCCATCTCGCTGCGCGGGATCGGCATATCGGCGCGCGCGACCCAGCGCCCCGGCGGCCCCGCCGGTGCGTTGCTGTCGGTGACGCGTTGCGCCTCCTGCTGCGGCGTCATGTGATGCGGTGCGCCGCCCTCGAAGACATTGGCATAGGGTTGCGGCGAGGAAGGCAGGGGCCGCAATGCGGGACTTTGATGCTGATGCTGCGCGGGACCCTGTGTCTGTGCGATCGCCGGCGCGGCGAGCATGGCGGCGCTGGCGCCGAGGATGTGGCGTCTGTTCATGTGGTGGCCTCCCTGGGGCGACGCCAGCCTAACGCGAAGATGGCCATCTCTCCATGGCCTTTCGCGCGCTGGCGCGCAGCTCGGTGGCAAAGGCGTCGCTGAGCCGGTCGCGGATGCCGCCGGCGGGGCGCAGCATCAGGTAGCGGAAGGGGACAATCGGCCGGAAGGGCAGGACGGTGATGGGGAGGCCCCTGGAATCCTCGGCCGCAACCAGCGGGTTCACCAGTGCCACCCCCAGCCCCTCCGCGACGAGACGGCACAAGGTGGCACTGTAGGGCGTCTCGATCCGCAGCCGCGGCGTGATGCCCGCATTGCGGAAGAGCTCCTCGGCCATGTGCCGCATACCGTCCTCGAGCGCGAGGGCGAGGAAGGGATCGTCGGCGATGTCGCTCGGCTCCACCGGCCGGCGTAACCGCCCGAGCCGATGCCCGCGCGGCACGATCAGCACGCCGGGAACGGTCAGAAATTCCTCCTGCTCGACGGCGGGATAGCCCGCGCGCGGCGCCACCAGGGCCAGATCCGCCTGGCGAGTGGCCATCCACTCGTAGATCGTCATGGAGGGACGGACCTGGAAGGAGACGGTGGCCTCCGGCCGGTCGCGCAGGAAGCGCGACAACGCCTCCGCCATCAGCCCGCCGGAGAGGGACTGCAGGCAGGCGACGCGCAATCGGCCGGTGCCGAAGTTGCGGATGTCCTGCGCCGCCACGCGCAGCCGGTCGAGGCCGGTGAAGGCGCGGTCGACCTCGCGGAGAAAGGCCTCGCCCTCCGGCGTGAGGCGCGCCGCACCCTGGCCGCGCAGGAAGAGCGGAAAGCCGATCGTCGCCTCCAGCCGTGCGACGGAGCGGGTGAGGGAGGGCTGGCCGACATCCAGGGCGCGGGCGGCACGGGAAAAGCCGCCATGCTGCGCCACTGCGCGAAATGCCTCGACCTGACGCAGCTCCATGTCCGATCCTCTCGTTTCCATGCCTTCATCGCATGGAAACTGCGATGCGGGGCATTTGACGGCATGGTGTCAATGGCGGGTCAATACGGCTCTTGCAAGCGCTCCATCTTCCCGGGGGCGATCCGCTGCCTCTGGAGACCGCCGCATGGCCCACACGGCATTTCATCCCGATTTCAAGGACGACCCTTATTGGTGGGACGCGGCCCCGCCGGAGGAAGCGCGCGATCCGCTCCCCGAACGCGCGGACCTCGTCATCATCGGCAGCGGCTATGCCGGGTTGTCCGCCGCACTCGAGGCCGCGCGCGGCGGGGCGGACACGATCGTGCTGGATGGCGGACCGCTGGGTGGCGGCGCTTCTTCCCGATCGGGCGGGATGATCAGCTCCGGCCAGAAGCTGGTGCTGTCCCAGGCCCTTTCGGGCCTGCCGGTGGCCAAGCAGGTCGCCGCGCTGGAGGACAGCCAGGCCACCTTCGAATTCCTCAAGGAGCTGGTGACGCGCGAGAAGCTGGATGCCGACATGCAACTCTGCGGCCGCTTCTTCGGCGCCTTTACCCCCGCGCATCTCGCGACGCTGCACAGGAACGCGAAGACCCTGCACGAACGCACGGGCGTCACCATCCGCATCCTTTCGCGCGAGGAGCAGCAGTCCGAGGTCGGCTCCAACTACTTCCACGGCGGCTTCGTCGTGGAGGACTACGGCGGTGTGCATCCTGCCAAGCTCGCCAAGGCGCTGCGCGGGGCGGCCCGCGGGGCTGGCGCGCGGCTCTTCAGCCATGCGCGCGTGCTGGGCACGGAGCGGGACGGCACCGGCCATCTGGTGAAGACGGAGCGCGGCAACATCCGCGCGACGCACGTGCTCTACGCTACGAACGGCTACACCGACCGCGCCGATCCCTGGCTGCGCAAGCGCATCATTCCCGTCCGCAGCTATCAGATCGCGACCGAGCCGCTGCCGCCCGAGCTCATGAAAAAGCTCATCCCCCATGGCCGCATGGTGACCGACAGCCGCAAGGAGCTGACCTACCTGCGCCCCTCGCCGGACGGCACGCGCATCCTGCTCGGCTGCCGCTCGCGCGCCCTGCCGGCCGAGCCGATCGACCGGGCGCTGAGCATGCGCGACCGCATGCTGCGGATCTTCCCGGAGCTCGCGCCCTACCGGCTCACCCATGTCTGGGGCGGCTATGTCGGCATGACGGCGGACCGCATCGCCCATGTCGGCGAGCATGACAGCGTGATGCACGCGGTCGGCTGCAACGGCAACGGCGTGGCGCTGATGACCTTCCTCGGCTGGCATGCCGCGCA
>JAQGHZ010000617.1 GCA_028291485.1 Rubritepida sp.
TCCCCGCGCTCGAGCAGGCCGCGCGCACCGCCGGCCCCGGCATGACGCTGGCCGCGCTGGCCGTCACCTTCAGCTTCCTGGCCTTCCTGCCCACCGCCTATCGCGGCGTGGCCGAGCTCGGGCTGATCGCCGGCGGCGGCATGGTGATCGGCTGGTTCCTCGCCATGACCCTGCTGCCGGCGCTGATGGTGCTGGCCAAGCCGGCCGGCGAGGCGCGCGAGGTCGGCTATCCCATGCTGCGGCCGGCGGACGAATGGCTCTCGCGCCATGCGAAGTCCGTCGGCCTCGGTGTGGTCGTGCTGGGCCTTGCCTGCCTCGGCTCCCTCTACTGGCTGCGCTTCGACACCAACCCGATCAACCTGCGCGACCCCAACTCCGAATCCGTCTCTACCTGGCGCGACCTCGCGCGCGACCCCGACACCGATCCCAACATCCTCGAGGTGCTGGCGCCCGATCTGCCGGCGGCGCAGGCGCTGGCGCGGCGGCTGGCCACGCTGCCGGAAGTGGCGCGCGCCATGACGCTTGCCGACTTCATCCCCGGGGAGCAGGACGCCAAGCTCGCGCTCATCGAGGATGCGGCGATGCTGCTCGGCCCCGCGCTCGCCGCCGAGCCCATGCCGCCGCCCGACGACGCGGCCGTGGTGGCAGCGCTGCGCAAGGCGGCCGCCGACCTCGCGCCCTTGCGCGGCGACGGCCCGGTCTATCGGGACACGGCAAGGCTCTCCGCGGCCCTGACGGCCCTGGCCAGCGGGCCTGTCGCGAACCGGGCCACTTTCGGCCGCGCCACCCTGCCCGGCCTCGCGCACCTCATCGGCCAGGTGCGCGCCATCCTTGCCGCCACCCGCGTCACGCTGGAGAGCCTGCCGCCGGACCTCGTCGCCGACTGGATCACCCCCGACGGCCGCGCCCGCGTCGAACTCGCCCCGAAGCAGACCACCCCCGACGAGACCCTGCTGCTGCGCCGCTTCGCCCGCGCGGTGCAGGCCGTGGCGCCGGATGCGACGGGCCTCGCGGTCTCGACCCAGGCCTCCTCGGCCACCATCCAGGCCGCCTTCCTGGAATCCGGCGCGCTGGGCGTGGTCTTCGTGCTGGCGCTGCTCTGGCTGATGCTGCGCTCCATCAGGCTGTCGCTGCTGGCGATCGCGCCGCTGGCCTTGGCCGGGCTGATGACACTGGCGCATTGCGCGCTCTTCGGGCCGGACCTGAACCTCGCCAACATCATCGCCATGCCCCTGCTCTTCGGCATGGGCGTGGCCTACGACATCTACTTCGTCGCCGCCTGGCAGCAGGGGCGGCGCGACCTGCTGGCCTCGCCGCTCAACCGCGCGGTGATCTACTCCGCCGTCACCAATGCCGCGGCCTTCGGCTCGCTGGCCGTCTCGCCGCATCCGGGGACGGCGAGCATGGGCGTCGTGCTCTCGGTGAGCCTCGTCTATTCGCTGGCCTGCGTGATGCTGGTGCTGCCGCCGCTGCTGAAGCTCTTCGCGCCGGGCAAGGATTGAGGCAGGCTCCTCCAAAATCCGGAGGAAACAACATGACCACCCGCCGCCTCGTATTGGCCGCGCCCGCCCTGCTGGCCGCCGCGCGCGCCTCCGCACAAAACTGGCAGCCCGACCGCGCCATCACCATGATCGTCGCCTTCGCCGCAGGCGGCGGCACCGATGTCGCGGCCCGCACCCTGGGGCGCTTCATGGAGCGCGAGCTCGGCCAGTCCATCGTGATCCAGAACCGGGCCGGCGCGGGCGGCGAGATCGGCTGGGCCGAGCTGGCGCGCGCGCGGCCCGACGGGCTCACCATCGGCTTCATCAACACGCCCAATATCGTCACCATCCCGATCGAGCGGCAGGCCCGCTACAAGCTGGACGACTTCGCCCCGATCGCGAATGTCGTGGACGATCCGGGCGGCTTCTGGGTGCTGCCGGACAGTCCCTGGCGCAACTTGCAGGACCTCGCGGCCGCCGCGCGAGCCGCGCCGGGCCAGATCGCCTACGGCACGACCGGCGTGGGCTCGGACGACCATCTCGCTACGCTCGCCTTCGAGCGCGCGACCGGCACGCGCCTCCTGCACGTGCCCTTCAACGGCTCGGCGCCAGTGAAGAACGCGATCCTCGGCCGGCAGATCCAGATCGCCGCCATGAACATGGGCGAGGGCGTGAACGACCTGCGCCAAGGGCAGCTCCGCCCGCTCGGCCAGATGGCCGAGACCCGCTGGGCCAACACCCCCGAGGTGCCGACCTTCCGCGAACAGGGCTTCGACGTGGTGGACGGTTCCCTGCGCGGCATCGCCGCCCCCGCCGGGACGCCGCAGTCGGTGCTGCAGCGGCTCGCCGCCGTGGTGAAGGCGGTGATGGAGCAGCCGGATTTCATCGCCTCCGCGAACCAGCAGCAGCTGCCGCTGCGCTTCCTCGACCCCGACCAGCACCGCGCAGTGCTGGTCGGGATGAACGAGACCTATACGAGGATGTGGCGGGAGCACCCCTGGCGGGACTGATCGGACCCAGGCGGATCCGCCGGCCGCGCCCGGCCAAACCGGAAGTCCGGCCGCGGAGATCACAATTGCCGGGCACGGCGCAAGACGGTAAGCGCGCTGCATGCGCGTTCTCATCACCGGGGCCCACGGGTTCATCGGCGGCGCCATCGCCCGGCGCCTCGAAGAGGACCCCTCGATGGAGATCTTCGCCGCCTCGCGCTCGCCGCGCGCGCCGCAGGGGCGCGTCCTTCCGGTCCAGCTGGACCTGCTCGATCCCGGCAGCCTCGACCGGGCGCTGCCGGGCGCCGACGCCGTCATCCATTGCGCCTATGGCGACCGCGCCTCGACCGTGGAGGGAACCCGCAACCTGCTGGCCTGGGCGCGGAAGGCCGGCGTGCCGCGCCTCGTGCACCTCAGCTCCATCGCCGTCTACGGCCCGGCGACGGGCGAGGTCACGGAGAGCCATCCGCGCGTCCCGCCCACCGGCGGCGATTATGCCGCCTGGAAGTCCGAGGCCGAGGCGCTCTGCGAGGCCGCGACGCAGACCGGGACGGTCCTGCTGCGCCCCACCATCGTGCACGGCGCAGGCTCCGCGCTCTGGGTCACGAAGATGGCGCGGCGGCTGCAGGTCGGCGCGATCGGAGATCTGGGACCGGCCGGCGAGGGTCTCTGCAATCTCGTGCATGTCCGCGACGTCGCGGAGGCGGCCGTGGCGGGGCTGACGGGACGGCCCGGCACCTACAACGTCAACGGCCCCGGAATCAACAGCACCGGGGCGATCACCTGGAACGAGTACTTCGCCCGGCTCGCGCGCGCCGCCGGCCTCCCCCTGCCGCGCCTCTCCTCAGCGTCGCTCCGCCTGCGCGACCTGGCGGCGTTTCCGGTCAAGGCGCTCGGGAAGCTCCTGCCCCCGCTGCGCGGCGCCTTGCCGGCCAGGCTGCTCGAAACGCCCCTCCCGGCCGAGCGGAAGCTCTACGCCCTGCGCGCCACCTATCCGGTCGCAAAGGCCGCGGAGGGGCTGGGCTGGTCCCCGCGCATCGGCCTCGACGAGGGCATCGCCGAGGGCGCCTCCTGGTGGCGCCAGGCCCAGTGAGCACGACGCCCGCCGTCAGCGTCGTCGTCTGCACCTACAACCGGCCGCTCCTGCTGGAGGCGACGCTCCGGTCCTGCCTCGCCAACGCGACCCGGCACGACCTGCCCTACGAGATCGTCGTCGCCGATAACAGCCCGTCCGGCCATGCCCCGGCCGTGGTGGCGAAGCTGCCGCCGGCGGAGGCGCCGATCCGCTGCGTGCCCAGCCACCCGCCCAACATCTCCATCGCCCGCAATGCGGGGCTGCGTGCGGCCCGGGCGCCGCTCGTCGCCTTCCTCGACGACGACCTCGAAGTCGAGCCCGGTTGGCTGGACGCGCTGCATGCGACCATCATCGGCGCCGGGACGGACGGCGTGATCGGCGGGCTGGTCCCGGTCTTCGACGGCGGCGCGCCGCCCGACTGGGATCCCTCCGCCTCCCGCTTCACCCGCGTCTGCGGACTGCCGGACGGCGCGCCGATCGCGCCCGAAGGCCTCCTCAGGCCCGCGGGCGTGACCTTCGCCACCGCCAATTCCATCTGGCGCGCCGCGACCTGCTTCATGGATGAAGAGCCCTACGCCCCCCGCTTCGGCGTAAGCGGCGGCGAGGATTTCGACCTCTCGCTGCGCCTGCATCGTCGCGGGCGGAGCTTCGCCTGGTGCGCCGCGCCGCCCGTGCGCGAGACCATCCCGCTGCAACGCCAGGATCTCCGGTACCAACTGCGGCGCGCTTTCAGCGGCGGACAGGTTTATGCCGGCGTGGTCATCCACAACGCCCCGGCGAAGTTCGCCGCCGCGCTGCCGGTCATGGCGGCGGGCCTCGCGCAGGGCGTGGTGCACGGCCTCGTCGCGTTGGCCTGCTGGCCGGCTGGCCGATTCAGCGCTGCCGCGCGCCTCATCGCCGCGCGGCAAGGCGTGACCGCGCTGAGTGGCTTCGGCAAGCTGCTGTGGTGGCGCCTCGTACGCCTCTACCATACCGAGCGCGGCTAGATCAGGCGCGTGGCGTTGCCTCGGAACTACGGCTCGCCGCGCGCATGCGGCCCGCCGATCTTATCGGGGCCTGTCCTCGCGGACGAAGTCCATGCCGGCCCCGAGGCCGAGCTTGCCGAGGCCCTTCGCGATCCCGAAGCGGTGGCGCATCCAGGCCGAGGCCGGCCTGTGGCGCTTCATCAGGTAGAACAACCCATGCACGCCGAGCTGACCGAGGCCGATGCCCCAGACGCCAAGTCGGGTCAGCCAGGGCCGGTCGCTCACCTTCACCCGGAAGACCGCCGAATGGCTCGCGCTGCGGCCCAGCCGGCCCATCATGTAGTCCGGCGTGAGGCGGCCCGAGAGGTTCATCTCGACGACAACAGCCCCGGCGCACCAGACGAAGCGGCGCCCCTGCCTGGCGAGGGTGAAGATCAGCAGCGTGTCCTCGCCGCCCGCCCGGCCCAGATGCTCGTCGAAGGGCTTGTCGCCCGCGAGGCAGGTCGCGCGGCGCATCATCGAATTGCCCGTGCCGAGGCCGCGTCCGCCCGCATGCCACCAGTCCAGCGGATGCAGCTCCGTGTCCGGCGGCAGGTCCAGGGCGACGCGGAAGTAATGGCCTTCGGGATCCCAGTCCGGCGGGGCGCCCGCCTCGAAGACCGGATCCTTCGGGCCGAAGCTGGCATCGGCCCCGGTGCGTTCGAGGCAGGCGAGATGGGCGGCGAGGCAGCCCGGCGCGGGCGCCTCGTCGTCGTCGACGAAGGCCACGAAGGCGCCGCGCGCCGCCGCCACGCCGCAGTTGCGCGCCGCGGCGATGTTGCGGTGGGGCGTGGCGGGGATGTGGCGGAAATTCCCGCGCGCCCCGAAGCGCTCCACCACCGGCCGCGCCAGCCCGTCGGGATGGTTGTCCGCCACGACGACCTCCCATTCGACGCCCTCAGGCAGAACCTGCGCCGCCGTCGCCTCCAGCGTGCGCTCGAGGAGCTCCATCCTGTCGTAACAGGCGATGACGAGGCTGAGGGTGACCATGCTGGGCAGTGTGGAGCGGGAAACAGAAGGCAGGACAAGAGCGTGAGCCGATGATCCGCCTGCATCCGATCCTCGGGCGCCTGCGCGCCTTCGCCGGCATCGCGGACCAGATCGTCATCAGCCTCGCCAATTTCGCGGTGGGCCTGGTCGTCCTGAATGCGGGGACGCGCGAGGAGTTCGGCCTCTACGCCCTCGCCTACATGACCGTGACCATGTCGACCGGATTCACGGGCGGCATGTTCGGCGCGCAGTTCACCGTGGCGCAGCACCGGCTGCCGGAGGAAGAGCGTCCGGCCTTTGCCGCCGCGCTGCTGCTGCTCCTGGCCTTCCTCGCGAGCATGGTCTGCCTGCTCCTGCTCGGGGCCGCGTGGGTCGGCGGCTGGGCCGGCCTGCACGACCCGGCAAGCCAGACCGTGCTGGTGACGCTGCTGGCCTGCCCACCGGCCATGGCCCTCGATTTCCTGCGCTCCCACCGACTCGCCATCCGCCGGCCGGAGGCCGCGCTGGCGCTCGATATCGTGAACGGCCTGCTCTGGGTCGGCGCCTCCTTCCTGGGCCTGGAGGCTGGGCTGCCCATCCATATCGCGGCGATCGGGGCCTTCGGCGCGGTGGCGGCCCTGACCAGCCTGCTCGCGACGCTCGCCGCCCGCCTGCCGCTGGCCGAAGGCGCGCGGCGGATGGGCGAGGCGCTGCGGCGTGTCTGGGACCAGGGCCGCTGGTCGGTGGGCGGCGTCGCGGTGGCGGTCAGTCAGAACCAGGGACATTTCTACCTCCTGGGCGCGCTGGCCGGCGCGGGGGCGGTCGCCGAGGTGAATGCCGCGCGGATGCTGGTCACACCGGTCGCACTGCTGATGGTCGGTGCGTACAGAACCCTCATTCCCACCTTGGCGCACCTCCATGCGACCGGGAATCCGACGCGCGCGGAACGCCTCGCGCGCCTCGCGCTGCTGGCGCTGCTGCTGGCGATACCGGCCTACCTGTTGTTCCTCTGGCCGTTCCGGGACCTCGTCTCCACCTCGCTCCTGCGGGGACGCTACAATGGGGTGGAGGCACTGGTGCTGCTCTGGGCGCTCGTGCTCCTGCTCCAGACGGTGACGGAGATGGCCTCGGCCCAGCTCCAGGCGCAGTCGCGCTTCCGGGTGCTGACGCTGCGCAACGCCATGACCGCCGTGCCGGTCCTGGCGGTGCTGGTCCCGATGATCCTCTGGCTGGGTGGGCCGGGGAGCCTGCTGACGCTGGCCGCCGGACAGGCGGCGCTCGGCATCCTCCTCTGGCGCGAAGTGCGTGGGCCTCAGAAGGAGGTTCTCATCTCCTGACGGCGGCCGGCCTGCTGGAGCGACTGGAGGGCCAGCGTCACCTCCGTCACGTGCAGCGCAAGCTCGGGACCGACGAGCTTCGGCGCGCCCATCTCGATCTGGGCGGCGAGCTGGGCGATGCCACTGGCGAAATCCATGCCCGGCGCCTTCGGCTGCCGTTTCCACATCGGCATCGACAGCCGGCGCCCGAGCAGGATTCCCGGGAGCCAGTGGCCTAGCTTGAGCTCGAGCTTGCGAACGGCGCGCTCCCGGCGGCCCGACCCGGTCGGGCTGAAGGTCACGCGGGAACGGTTGTCCCAGACGTCGGACATGGTCGCGAAGCCCCGCGTCCCGACCACCCGCAGCAGCCTATTGTGCGGTGCGACGATGCTGAGGTTGAGGCGAGCCACCACGCCTCCGTCGAATTCGAGGATGCCCGTGGAGAAATCGGGCCCTGTCGGCCCCGCTCCGACCATCGCCGCCTTTTCGGGCACGAGCGTCGTCGGCAGCGCGGTCACGTGCCGCACCGGGCCGAGCAACTCGACCAGCGGGCCGACCTGGTAGCCGGCATGCTCCATGATGCATCCGACCTCGAACTCGTCGCGGGCCGGCCAGGAGGCGCCGGACAGGCTGCGCCAGCGCGGGTGATCGAGATAGGGGACGAGGTTGTCGTCCATCTCGGCCTGGGCCATGAGAATCCGGCCCATCCGCCCCGCCCGCATCTCCTCCTTCATCCGCTGGATGGGAGGCGAGAGGTGATTGCAGGGCGCGGCGGCCAGGCCGAGGCCGCGCTCGCGGGCCAGCGCCATCATCTCCTCCGCCTCGGCCATGGTCATGGCGAGCGGCTTCTCGGAATAGACATGCTTGCCGGCCAGGAGCGCGGCGCGCGTGATCTCGAAATGGCTGCGGGGATTGGTGAGGTTCACCACCAGCTCGACGAGCGGGTCGCCGAGGAGCGCATCCAGGCTCGGATAGGCGCCGATCCCGTGGTAGCGGGTGCACGCCTCGAGCCGCGCGGCATCGCGGTCGTAGGCGCCGAGAACCTTCAGGCCCGGATGGCCCGGCAAGGTGGTGAGGTAGAAATCGGCCACCCAGCCACAGCCGACGATCGCGATCTTCATGGCGTGGTCCCGCCCTTCGGCGCGCGCCAAAGGACGAGGAAGATGCGCGGCGCCTCGACCAGATACCGGCGCCAGAGCCGCCTCGGCTCGCTCAGCAGCCGGTGCAGCCATTCGAGGTTCAGGTCCTGCATCCACAAGGGCGCGCGCTTCTTCACGCCGGTGACGAATTCGACGGCCGCGCCGATGCAGAGCGCCACGCCGGTCGATCGCCCCGACGCCGCGATCCGGGCCGCCAGGATCTGCTGCCGCGGGGAGCCGAGGCACAGCAGGACGAAGCGGGCGGGATTCGCGGCGACGAAGTCCTCGCATTCCTGGACGGCGGCGGGGTTGTCGATGAAGCCCATGGGCGGGTTGTGGTGCGCCAGCCGGGTCAGCCGGTAGCGGTCCCGCAGCGCGGCGGCGACCGCATCGGTTCCGCCCACCATGGTGATGGGGTCGTCGGGTCCGATGACCTCGTCGAACAGCCTCGCGGCGATGTCCGAGCCCGGTGCCAGGCCCAGCCGCACGCCGCGCCAGCCGGCGAGCATGCGCAGCACCCGGCTGTCGCAGGTCGAGAGCCAGGCGCGCTCGTAGATCGCGCGGAGCTCCGGCCCGGCACGCTCCGCCAGGCGCAGGACATCGTCGACGTTCGGCGTCACCACATAGGCGAAAGGCGCGGCCGGATCGCGCCCGGCGAGCCGGGCGACGGCTCCCGCGGTATCCAGGCTGTCGAAACGGATGTTCAAGAGACGCTGCGCGCCGGTATTCGGATCGGACATCGGCAGCTGAGGGGCCCCTTCGGAGGCGGCGCACAAGACCCCGCAAAGCAGTGCCAGGGTAGCACTCGCAAACACCGGCATGCTAGACGCGATAATGGCTTTCCGGTCGCGCTCGATGTCCATCCTCTTCACCGATCGGACATCACCCGCCGGGGCCGTGCGGTGAGCATGTCGGCCGCCTCGCTTCCCGCGGCGATGCCGGCGCCGCAGCGCCAGGATTGGAACGAGGTCGTCCCCCTGCCCGCCGATCCCTTCGGCGCGCCCGCCCGGGGAGGCCTTCACCTCTCCGACGTGGTCATCACCCTGTGGCTGCACCGTCGGAAGCTGCTGATCGCCTTTCTGGTGCCCGTGCTGCTCGGCCTGACCGCCGCGCTCCTGGCGCCGCGCCGCTACATGGCCGAAAGCGTGCTCTTGGTGCTGGCGACGCGCGAGACCAGCGGCGTCCAGGATCTGACGGGCTTCCTGCCCAACACCATGACCGTCGAGATCCTCAAGGCCACGCGCTCGGAAGTCGAGATCCTGCGCAGCGACGAGGTGCTCCGCCGCGCGCTCCAGCAGGCCGGCCTCTCGACCATCTTCCCCGACCTCTCCGCAA
>JAQGHZ010000079.1 GCA_028291485.1 Rubritepida sp.
CGGGTGAAGATGCGCTCATGCCGGACAGTCTAGGCCATTCGCCGGCGCGCGAAGAGCCACTCTCTCCGGGTCATCCGGAATCCCGGAGCGACGGGTGTTTTCGCCAGGCCGGTCCTGGCGCCTTCGCGCCCCTGTGCCTGCCCCAAAAACAGGCATATCGGTACGCAACCCTCGCAATCCCTTGGATTTCCGGCTTGGCACAGGACTTGAATGGCCGCTGAATTGACCAGCGGTTGTCCCGTCCGGCAACGGGATCTTGGGAGAGAGGCAGGCGGATGAAGCTCGTGATGGCGATCATCAAGCCCTTCAAGCTCGACGAGGTGCGCGACGCGCTCACCCCGCTCGGCGTGCAGGGGCTGACGGTGACGGAAGTGAAGGGATTCGGCCGCCAGAAAGGCCAGACCGAAATCTACCGGGGGGCCGAGTATCAGGTGAGCTTCCTGCCCAAACTCAAGATCGAGGTCGCTGTGGCCTCCGAGATGGTGGATGCGGTGGTTGAGGCCATTGCCGCCTCGGCCCGGACCGGCAAGATCGGCGACGGCAAGATCTTCGTCCTCGACCTGGAGCGCGCGCTGCGCATCCGCACGGGCGAGACGGATGGATCGGCGCTGTGACGCGGCGCCTCGCACAACATCGGCGTGCCCCGAGGGGCGCCAGTAATGGGAGAATACCGAACATGAAATCCTGGATGCGCGGCGCCCCCCTGCGCGGGATGCTGGGGGCGGCCCCGCTGCTGGCCCTCTCGATGCCGGCCTTCGCGCAGGACGCGAAGGTGGACTCTGGCGACACGGCCTGGATGCTCATCTCCACGGCCATCGTGCTGATGATGACCCTGCCTGGCCTCGCGCTGTTCTACGGCGGCATGGTCCGCAAGAAGAACGTGCTCTCCACGCTGGCGCAGTCCTTCGCCATCACGGCGCTGGTCTCGGTGGCCTGGATCGTGGTCGGCTACAGCCTCGCCTTCGGCGAGGGCGGCGCCTATATCGGCGATCTGTCCAAGTTCATGCTCGGCGGCATCGCCGAGAACTGGGATAAGCCCTTCACCCTCGGCACGGGGGCCGGCGCGGTGCCCTTCACCATCCCGGAGACCGTCTTCGTCGTCTTCCAGATGACCTTCGCGATCATCACCGCCGCGCTGATCACCGGCGCCTGGGCCGACCGCATCAAGTTCTCCGGCCTGCTGATGTTCACGCTGCTGTGGACGCTGCTGGTCTATTCGCCGATCGCGCATTGGGTCTGGCACCCGAACGGCTGGATCTTCGCCCTCGGCGCGCTCGACTTCGCCGGCGGCACGGTCGTGCACATCAACGCCGGTGTGGCGGGCCTGGTGGGCGCGCTGATCCTCGGCAAGCGCACGGGCTACGGGACCGAGAACATGTCCCCGTACAACCTGGCCTTCGCCGTCATCGGCGCCTCGCTGCTGTGGGTGGGCTGGTTCGGCTTCAACGCGGGCTCCGCCGGTGCGGCCGGTGGCCGTGCGGGCATGGCCTTCCTGGTGACCAACACGGCCGCGGCCGCCGCGGCGCTGACCTGGATGATCGCGGAGTGGGCGATCAAGGGTAAGCCTTCGGTGCTCGGCGTGATCTCGGGCGCGGTGGCGGGCCTCGTCGCCATCACCCCGGCGGCGGGCTTCGTGCTGCCGGGCTCCTCGATCATCCTCGGCGTGGTGGCGGGCCTGGCCGGCTTCTGGGGGGCGACCGCCCTCAAGCATTGGCTCGGCTACGACGACAGCCTGGACGCCTTCGGCGTGCACGGCATCTGCGGCATGGTCGGCGCCCTGCTGACCGGCATCCTCGCCTATGGCCCGCTCTCGGCCACGACGGCGGCGCCGGACGGGACCTCGGGCTCCACGGCGCAGCTGCTCATCCAGCTGGAGGCGGTGGCGGCGGTCTTCATCTTCACGGCGGTGGCCACGGCCATCCTGCTGAAGATCGTGGACGGCATCGTCGGCCTGCGGGTCAGCGAGGAGGAGGAGCGCGAGGGCCTCGACGTCACGCAGCACGGCGAGCGTCTGGGGTAAGCCTTTCTTCCATTGGGACTGGATTGGGCGCCGGGGGGACCTCCGGCGCCCTTTTCGTTGGACTTGACCCGGCACGGGTGGACGCCTTTCACTAGGCCCCATGCGGGACATCGCGACCCTTTCGAGGGGTGACGAAGACACGTTGTGGGCCGTGGTGGCGACCGTGGGGCGCGCCAACCGCGTGGCGGAGATTTTTCGCAGCCGGACCGCTGCCCTGGAAGACCGGGCCTGGCGGGCGCAGCAGGTCCGGGCCTATGCGGATTTCCTGCTGAGCTCGGAACAGCCGGTGCCGCACTACTCGGTGGCGCCGATCCGGCGGTCGGACCTACCGCGGAAGTGGACGCCGTTGCCGGCGCTGGGGTTCCTCAGGGGGAAGTTCATCTGAAAGGGGCTCCGCCCCCTTCACCCCCGCCAGGGCTTTGGGCCCTGGTCCCTCTTCCTGATCGGAGTTGCAAGCACCTGCGGTTCTTGCAGGGGTTATCGAGGGGCGTACCCCCTCTAAATCCCTCCATACATATGCTGCCCGACATTGATCGTCA
>JAQGHZ010000631.1 GCA_028291485.1 Rubritepida sp.
CGCCCGGCCGGCCGTCCGTAAGCTCTGCGGTTTCGTGCCAACTGACATGCAGTCGCAGATAGCATGGCGGGCCCGCGCCGAGGAGGGGTTCTTACCGATCGGCGCGATCGGCCTCGGCGAAATCAGCCGCTGGTGAGGGTGTATTCCGCACCATCCTTTCCAGCGAGCCGCGCAACGAGGCGGGGATGCGCCCCGGGGCGGATGGCGAGCGCTTCGCCAAGGCCGCGGTCGCGGAGTGAGAGGCGCAGCGCGTCCACGTCCGGATGCTCGGCCTCCAGCGCGACGAGGCGGAGCTGGCTGTCATGCAGGCGCTTGCCGGCGCGCTCGCCCCGCCACTCGATCAGACAAGGGATGAGGTTGTCCATGTCCTGCCGCTGCGGCGGCTGGGCGAACCGCCAGGAGAGCTCGCCGCGATGCATGTCGCGCACCGTGCCGCCACGCGGGCCGAGGCGCGACATGACGGCATTCATGTTGGTCGTGCGCGCGACCCAGGTAAGCAGCCGCGGCCCGGAATCCAGCATGGTGCGCGTCGCGGGATCGTCGAGGTCGAAGAGGCGCGGATGCGCGGGCTGCGGCTGCGAGGGATCGGGCGCGATCACCTCCAGGTAGCAGTCGGGGCCGAGGCCGAGCAGCAGGTTGTGCGTGCCGGCGCCCTCGTGCTTCCCGCCGGGCTGCGGCTTCACGCCGAGCTCGCGCTCCACGAAGGCGGCGCCCTCTTCCAGGGTGCGGGCGCCGATGACGATGTGGTCGATCCCGGCCATCTCACCGGACCGCGAACTGCTTGGCGCCGAACATATTCTCTCGTTCCTTGTCGGTCATCGCGCCGCGGCGCTGGTTGGCGGAAAGCACCTCGACGCCGCGCTGGACAACGGGACGCGCCGTGATCGCATCGTGCCAGCGCTTAACGCTGGGATAGTCGAGAAGATCGACGTTGCGCCGCTCGGGATTGCGGACCCAGGGGAAGGTCGCGATGTCGGCCAGCGTATAGGTCTCGCCGCCCAGATAAGGCGACTGGCTCAGGCGCTTCTCCAGCACCCGGTGCAGCCGCGCGACCTCGTTGGTGTAGCGCGTGATGGCGTAGGGGATCTTCTCCGGCGCGTAGCTGGCGAAATGGCCGTACTGGCCGAACATCGGGCCGACGCCGCCCATCTGGAACATCAGCCATTGCAGGCAGAGGGCACGCGCGGCGCCGGATTTCGGCAGCAGGTCGCTGCCGGTCTTCTCGGCGAGGTAGATCATGATGGCGGCGCTCTCGAAGAGCGGAAGCGGCTCGCCGCCCGGCCCGTCGGGATCGACGATGGCGGGGATGCGGTGGTTGGGCGTGATGGAGAGGAAGGTCTCGGAAAACTGCTCGCCGGCGCCGATGTTGACCGGGGTCACCTCGTAGCGGAGGCCGAGCTCCTCCAGCAGGATATGGACCTTATGGCCATTGGGCGTCGGCCAGGTGTGGACCTGGATGGGAGCCGGCATTCCGATGTTCCTCGCACTCTGCAAGGAACGATGGTCCCGGCGCGACGGTCTCGCAAGGAGAACCGCCACCAGCCTGGGCTGACCGGATTTCCCCGGCCGTCAGCCGAAGGCGCGTTCCACCAGCGGGCCCTGCACCGGGATCGACGCGACCTCGCGGATGATCTTTCTGCGCACCGCCTGCTCGAAGCTCTCGAAGCCGTCGGCCACCATCAGGAAGGCGCCCGGACCGCCGATCACCCGCTCCTGGTAGTACTCGTCGAGCGGCTGCATGGCGCCGAGGCCGGGCGGCGGCGGCGTGCGATCGAGCACGGCGAGGCCGTTCACCACCACGTCCTGGTTCAGCAGGTCCTGCCGGGCGGCACCGACCTCGCGGCCGGAATTGTTGATGCCGTCGCCCGAGATGTCGATCACGCGGCGCGTGCCCTCGTAGCCCTGGCCGTAGAGGCCGGCGGCGAAGTCCATGGCGCCGGAGATCGAGGTGTAGAGATGCGTCCGGCGCGGCGCGGCGTCGATCGCGCGGGCGAACTGCTCCGCGGATTCGGGGCCTTCCAGCTTCATCCAGGGGATCAGGTGCTCCTGGATGTTCCAGTCGGACCAAGTGAAGAAGGTGCAGGCGATGGAGCCGATCGGCCCGCGCATCATCGCCTCGATGAGGCGCTGGTCGCGGAAGGCCGCGGCGTAGCCGTTGAACTGCATCTCCTGCTCCTCGGAATCGACGGAGCGCGAGACGTCCACGGCGAGGATCAGTTCCACATCCACGGGCTCGAGGGCCCTGGCGGTGCGGGATCCCAGGATAACGGCCGGCGCGGCGAGCGCGGCGGCGAGAATTTGACGGCGGTGCATGCGAAGTCCCCTAGCGAACCAGGAGCCGTGCGGCGATTTTCTCCCAAGTCCACCCTGATTTTGTCCTTCATCGGACAGGGGTCAATACCTAATTGTTGCGTCGCAGCATGGCTTGATCGGATGTGCCGCTGAAAATTTGGGCAGGTTTCGACCATTTGGCGTCCCAGTCGCCGGAAATCGGCCCGATCTGGTTTTCTTTTAGGATTCTCGCCGCCCGCCGCATGGCAAGTTTGCGGTGGTCGCCGGGCTCAGAAGCCGGCGCCGGGCCGGGCGAGATAGGCCAGCTCGGCGGGGGTGCTCTCCCGTCCCAGCACGGCGTTCCGGTGCGGAAAGCGGCCGTATCGGCGAATGATGTGCCAATGCCGCCAGGCATAGTCGATGGTGCCGCCGGGCTCGGCGGCCCGCGGGACGTCGCGCAGGCCCTCGAAGACCACCACCGCCTCGTTCTGGGCCGCCATCGATTCGGAATGCTCGAAGGGGAGATAGGCGAAGCCGCGCTCGGTCGGCGTCATGCGGAGGTCGGTTCGCTCCTGGATCACGCGCCGTGCGAGGGCCAGCGCAGGCGTGTCGCTGGCGAAGGCCTCGGGCGAGCCGCGAAACAGGTTTCTCGGGAATTGATCGAGCACGAGGGTGAGCGCCAGCGCGCCCTCGGGCGTATCGGCCCAGGCGTCCAGGCGGCCTTCGCGCGCCGGGACGACCAGTTCGCCAAAGCAGGCGCGGATTTCGGCGTCGAAGGCGTCGTCGCGCTGGAACCAGATCTCGCGAGTGCCGTCCCGCCCGTCGCAGAACCAGAAGTCCAGGACGTCGCGGATCAAAGGGCGCGGTCCAGCACGCGGATGGAATGCACCGCCTCGCGACCGGCGAGGTCCTGGATCTGGTGCCGGCAGGAGGTGCCGTCGGCCACGATCACGTCGGTCGCGCCCGCCGCCCGCACCGCCGGCAGCAGCGAGAGCTCCGCCATGGCCACCGAGGTCTCGAAGGTCTTCGCCTCGGAGCCGAAGGCGCCGGCCATGCCGCAGCAGCTCGACTGGATGGGCTTCACCTCCATGCCTGGCACGCGCTTCAGCGCCTTCACCGCGGCCGGAAAGGCGCCGAAGGCCTTCTGGTGGCAATGGCCGTGGATATGCGCGATGCCGGCCACACCCTTCAGCGCGGGCAGAGCCTCCTTCGCTTCCAGGAATTCGGTGACGAGGAAGGCGCGCCTGGACAGTGCCTCGGCCGCCTCACCCGGCAGCAGCGACGCAAACTCGTCGCGCAGGGTCATGAGGCAGGAGGGTTCGAGACCCAGCACCGGCGCGTCGGATTGCGACAGCGCGACCAGGGTCCGCCGCGCCTCGGCCCGGGCCTGCTCGACCATGCCGGCGGCGAGGTAGGTGCGGCCGCAACAGAGCGGACGCCCTTCCACCTTCGGCGCGCTGACGCGATAGCCCGAGGCGGCCAGCACGCGCACG
>JAQGHZ010000638.1 GCA_028291485.1 Rubritepida sp.
GCAGGTCGGCCATGGCCGGGCCGGCGCCGCGATAGGGGACGTGAACGATCTCGACCGGCGCGCCGCCCCCAATAGGGCCGAATTGGGCTGCCTCCTGCTTGAACAGCTCGAAGGCCAGGTGGAGGTAAGTGCCGGTGCCCGGCGAGCCGTAATGCAGCGCGCCGGGTCGCGCGCGGGCCACGGCGACCAAAGCGGGCAGCGTCTCCGCGACCTCCGGCCGTGCGGCGAAGGCGACGGTGGCGGCACCGGGGATGGCGACGGGGAGAAGATCGCGCAGTGCGTCGAATTGCGGCCGCTCGGCGAGCAACGGGTAGAGCGCGAGCGTCGAGGCGGTGGCGAAGAGGAAGCTGTAGCCGTCCGGCCGGGCGCGCACTGCCTCCAGCGTGCCGATGGCGCCGCCCGCGCCGGCGCGGTTTTCGATCACCACCGTCTGGCCGAGCTGCATCGAGAGCCGCGCGGCCAGCCGCCGCGCGAAGGCGTCGGTCGGGCCGGCGGGCGGGAAGGGAACGATCATCCGCAAGGGACGATCCGGCCAGGCCTGCGCGGCGGCCAATGCCGGCGCAAGCAGTGGAGCGGCGAGGAGGGAGCGGCGCCTCATAGCCCGGCCTCCTGCCAACCCGGCGCGGGTTCCGCCGGATGCGAGGCGAAGCCGGCCGCGTGGATGCCGGCGATGGCCGCGTATTCGTCGCGGTCCGAGGCGTCGCCGGAGACGCCGACGGCGCCGATCGCCTCGCCCCTGTCGTTCAGGATCAGCACGCCGCCAGGTACGGGGATGAAGCGCCCGTCCGAGGCCGCGGCGATGGCCGACTGGAAAGCTGGGCGCTCCTTGAGCCGGTTGCGGATCTCGCGGCTGCCGATGCCCATGCCGAGAGCGCCCTGCGCCTTGCCGCGCGCGATCTCGAAGCGCACAACGCCGCAGCCGTCCTCGCGCCGGAAGGCCACGAGCTGCGCGCCGGAATCGAGCACCGCGACGGCGAGCGGCAAAAGCTCTGCCAAGCGCGCCGCCCGCAGCGCGGCGTCCAGGATCGATTCGGCCTCGGCCATGCGCAGCGACGACGCCACCGGCACGAGGAAATAGCCCTCCGTCATTCGCGATTCCGCCTCCGATCCCGGGGCGAGGCTAGACCAGGACGGGTTACCCGAACATGACCGGGTGTCAGGCGGCCATCAGGCGCTTGCCGATCTGGTCCACCGGCAGGCCGGTGAGATCCTTGCCGACCTCGCCCGAGACCAGGCCCTTCACGGCGAGGCTCAGTTTGGCGCGCAACAGGCCGAGCGCCTTGGGCGGCGCCACGAGCAACAGGTTCTTCACCTCATGCTCGCGCACCACCTGGTCCAGCGCGCCGGCGATGCGCGTGAGGAAATCCGCCTCGGCCTGCTCGTGCAGATCGGTCTCCTCCGTTGCGCTGCGCGAGACGCCGTTGGAGGAATTGGTGCGGCCGGGCCGGTCGGTGCCGAGGTCGCGGCTCGGCGGCTGCGGCTCGTCGAAGACGGCGACCGTGACGAGTCGAGGCTGCAGCGCGTCGCCCTCGTTGTGCAGCATCAGCGCCTTGGCGCCGTCGCAGACCAGCACCCAGATCTGGCTGGGCAAAGGGTTAGGCTTCATGGGGATCCTCCGTCATGACTGAGGTTAATCCCCGGCGCCGCCGAAGGTTGCCCTTCAGGGCTTGGTCACCGTCGGCGCCAGCACGTCGACCGTCTCGCGATGGGAGGTGGTGTGGCCCATGGGGCGGATGTCGATGCGGGTCTCGGCAAGCCCACCCGCCGCCAGCGCGGCCTTCACCGCCCGCGCCCGGGCGAGCGAGCGCCGCCGCGTGGTGGAGAGGTCGATGCCCTCGCCCACCTCGGCGATCAGGGTGGTGCGGCCCACCGTGCCCGTGTTCAGCACGGCGCCGATGCGGCCCAGCACGATGCGCTGCGAGGCATCGAGCACGTCGCTGCCGGCCGGGAACTCGACCCGCCAGGCACCGGGCTCCAGCAGCGCGATGCCACGGGTGAGCGGGACGTTGGGCAGAGGCGGCAGCGGCGGGAGAGGGGTCGCGCCGGAGCCCGGTACCTGCGCCGCGGCGAGGCTCGGGAGCAGCAGCCCCGACGACAGAAGAATGGCCGACAGAAGCACGGCCGGCAACAGCACCCGGCGGCGCATCAGCCGGCCACGGCGCGGCCCTTGGCCGCCGCGGAGATGCTTTCCACCACCACGTCCCGGAGCTTGCCGTGCAGATGCTGGTTGCCGGCGACGACGTTGCACTCGGCATAGGGATCGCCCCCATCGGGCGAGGTCACGATGCCGCCTGCCTCGCGCACCAGGATGATCCCGGCCGCGATGTCCCACTTGTTCAGCACCAGCTCCCAGTAACCGTCGTAGCGACCGGCCGCGACCCAGGCGAGGTCGAGCGCGGCCGCGCCGAATCGGCGCACGCCAGAGACCTGCGGCATGAGACGCACCAGCGCATGAGCGAATTCCGCTTTCTTCGGCGTCGCCGCGAAGGGGATCCCGGTCGCGAAGAGCGCCGTGTTCATCTCGCGGCGGCCGGAGACGCGCAGCCGCTTGTCGTTGAGGAAGGCGCCCATGCCCTTCTCCGCCCAGAAGAGCTCGTCCGAGGCCGGGTTGTAGACGACGCCGGCGACGATCTCGGACTTGTCCTCCGAAATGCGCTTCTCGATGCCCACGCTGATCGCCCAGTGCGGGATGCCGTGCAGGAAGTTGGTGGTGCCGTCGAGCGGGTCGATCACCCAGCGCCACTCCCAATCCGCCTCGCCGGAGACGCCGCTTTCCTCCATGAGGAAGGCGAAGCCGGGGCGCGCCTTGCCGAGGTCCTCGCGGAGCGTCTGCTCGGCGCGGAGGTCGGCCTGGCTGACGAAGTCGCCGGGGCCCTTCATGGAGACCTGGAGCTGCTCGACCTCGGAAAAATCGCGCAGCAGGCGCCGGCCGACCTTGCGGACGGCGGCGACCACCACGTTCAGTGCGGGGGAGAGGCGGGGGGATGAGCCGGACATGGTCTCAGCCCTTGGCCCGCTCCACGTAGGAGGCGTCCTCGGTGCGGACCACGATGCGCTCGCCGGTGGTGATGAAGGGCGGCACCATGGTCTTGATGCCGTTCACCAGCATGGCGGGCTTGTAGGAGGAGGAGGCGGTCTGCCCCTTCACCACCGGGTCGGCTTCGGCGATCTCGAGGGTGACGAGCTCGGGCAGGTCCATCGCGACGGGGTCGCCCTCGATGAGGCGGACGTTCACCGTCATGTTCTCCTGCAGGAAGGGCAGGCGGTCGCCCAGGATCGTGTTGGGGACCTGGGTCTGCTCGAAGGTCTCGGGATCCATGAGCACCAGCATCTCGCCCTCGGCGTAGGAGTAGGTGAACTCCTTGTCCTCGGTGGTCAGGCGCTCGACCACGTCGGCGGTGCGCCAGCGCTGGTCCTTCTTGGAGCCCGTCTTGATGTTGCGCATGTCGACCTGAATGATCGCATTGCCCTTGCCGGGAATCATGATGTTCTGGCGGATGATCGTGTAGCGCTGGCCTTCGAATTCGATGACCATGCCGGCGCGCATCTGATTGGCCTGCATCTTCGCCATGGGCGTGGCCCCTGTATTTCCGTGGGTTGAGCTGAGGCGGGAGGGCTTACACGCGCGGGGGCCCGCGGGCAACCGGGAGGTTGTAGGCGGGCTGGGATATGGCCAGGGCACGGCCCGCATGCTGTTGCGGCGCAGTGGAGAGTGCACTCGCTTGCCCGGCCGGGTTCTATCGCCTGAAAGCCGCGGAAGCTTACGGCTTCAGGCCACTCGGGAAATCTGCTGCCCCTCTGGTGTCAGTCCCCGGATTCGGCGGATCGCCGCCGCATCGTGGGCGGGCATCGCGTGCGGAACCCGGTGCGGGCGTGGTGCCGGCCGGCCTGAACTTGTTCTGTCCCCGCTCGTCCTTTTCTGGCCAAGTGGGGCTTGCGGCCCCGGGGGCGGAAAGCTAGGAAGCGCCTCGCTTAGCTGTTGTAGCTCAGTGGTAGAGCACTCCCTTGGTAAGGGAGAGGTCGAGAGTTCAATCCTCTCCAACAGCACCATCCTACCGGCTTGATCTGGCAGGATAAATCGGCAAAACAAGGTCTTAGGTCGCCCCGGAGATACGAAGGGGTGATACGAAGTGGCCCTTGTGATGACCCGACCCACCAAGCACCCGAAGACCGCCATATATCGAGTCCGCAAGACCGTTCCGGTCGCTTTGCGGGCCGCTGCCGGTGTGACCGAGTGGATCGTTAGCCTCGGCACGAAGGACCCGTTGGAGGCCCGTCAGAAGGCCGCTCACGCTCTTGCGGACATCGAGGCGCGGCATGCTGCCGCTAAGGCCGCCGCGCTGCCTCCACGTGCCCTCACGCTCCGGGAGATCATGGAGGTTGCGAGCGAGTGGTATCGCGCCTTCGTCGGTGACTGGGAGGACGATCCAGGCCACCCCGGCCAATGGGAGATGATGGACGACCTCGCCGCCGATCAGGTCGAGTATTCGGGAGACCCGCAGGCCCCGGAGCGTCGCCTGCGCCTTTCTCCGCAGGAGATCGACAATGCGCGTGGGCTCCTTAGGGGGCGCGGAATTGCGGCTGACGAGCCCAGCGTTAGGAAACTCGCGGAGGTCATTTGGCATCTCGGTAGGAAGGCCGCGTCCGTTCTCCAGGCCCGCGCGGTCGGGGACTACTCGCCAGACCCAACACTGCCGACACTGCCCGAGCCCAAGCACTCCAAGGCGGCCAAAGCCCTGCCCGCCGAAGACCTCTTGAAAGCCTGGGCCGCCGAGCGGAACCCCTCCGCCGCAACACTCACGAAGTATCGCCG
>JAQGHZ010000081.1 GCA_028291485.1 Rubritepida sp.
GGGCTGGCAGGAGGAATATCCCGAGGAGTGGCTGCAATTCGGCAACCCCTGGGAATTCGCCCGGCCCGAGATCGCCCATCGCATCGGCTTCGGCGGCACCGTCGACGAAGTGAACGGCGAGGACGGCGAGCCCCGGCAGGACTGGAAGCCCGGCGAGACGGTTCTCGCCGTCGCCTATGACACACCGATCGTCGGCTGGCGCGGCAAGCATGAGAACACGCTTCGGCTGTGGTCCGCCCGCGCGGCCGACCCCCTGCAGATCGACGCCTTCAACCGCGGCGACCATATCGGCGCCCTCTCCGACCGCGTCCGTGCCGAGGCGATTTCGCGCCTGCTCTACCCTTCGGACGACAGCCCGGCCGGGCTGGAACTGCGGCTGCGGCAGGAGTTCTTCTTCAGCTCCGCCGCCCTGCAGGACCTCATCCGCCGGCACATCCGCGTCTATGGCGGGCTCGAGACCCTGCCAGACCGCGTGGCCATCCAGCTCAACGACACCCATCCGGCCATCGTGGTGGCGGAGCTGATGCGCATCCTCCTTGACGATCACGGGATGGATTGGAATACGGCCTGGAGGACGACCCAGGCCACCATCTCCTATACCAACCACACCCTGCTGCCCGAGGCGCTGGAGACCTGGCCGGTCTCGCTGATGGAGCGGCTGCTGCCGCGCCACATGCAGATCATCTATCTGATCAATGCGGTGCATCTCGATGCCGTCGCCGCCGCGCATCCCGACGATACGGCGCTGCTCGCCTCGGTCTCCCTGATCGCGGAGGACCAGGGCCGGCGCGTGCGGATGGGCAACCTCGCCTTCGTCGGATCGCACAAGGTGAACGGCGTCTCCGCGCTGCATTCGGACCTGCTGAAGAAGACCGTCTTCCGGGACTTCAACATGCTCTTCCCGGGGCGCATCACGAACAAGACCAACGGCATCACCTTCCGCCGCTGGCTGCAGCAGTGCAATCCAGCGCTGACGGGGCTGCTGACTGAGGCGATCGGCCCGGAATTCCTCGACAAGCCGACGGCGCTGACCGCGCTCAGGCCGCTGGCCGACGATGCCGCCTTCCAGGAGCGCTTCATGGCCGTGAAGCGCACGAACAAGGAGGCGCTGGCGGCCCTGATCCGTCGCGAGATCAATGTTCGCGTCAATCCCGCGGCGCTGTTCGACGTGCAGATCAAGCGCATCCACGAGTACAAGCGCCAGCTGCTCAACCTCCTGGAGACCGTGGCGCTCTACAACGAGATGCACGCCCAGCCCCACAGGGACTACGCCCCCCGCGTGAAGATCTTCGCCGGCAAGGCGGCGGCGAGCTATCACCGCGCGAAGCTGATCATCAAGCTCGCGCACGACATCGCGCGCACCGTCAACCGCGATCCCGCGATCCGTGACCGGCTGAAGGTCGCCTTCCTGCCCAACTACAACGTCTCCCTGGCCGAGATGATCGTCCCCGCCTGCGACCTCTCGGAGCAGATCTCGACGGCGGGCATGGAGGCTTCCGGCACCGGCAACATGAAGCTGGCGCTGAACGGCGCGCTCACCATCGGCACGATGGACGGCGCGAATGTCGAGATCCACGAGCATGTCGGCGACGAGAACATCTTCATCTTCGGCCTGACCACCGAGCAGGTGGCGATACGGCGCGCCGAGGGGTGGAAGGGCCAGGATGCCATCGACGCCTCGCCGCGGCTGCAGCAGGTGCTGGAGGCCATCTCCTCCGGCGTCTTCTCGCCCGACGATCCCGGCCGCTACCGCGATCTCGTGCAGATGCTGCGCGACCAGGACCACTTCCTGGTCACGGCCGATTTCGACAGCTACTTCGACACGCAGCGCAGGGTCGCGCAGCGATGGGCGAAGCCCGCCGACTGGGCCCGCGCCGCCATCCTGAACACGGCCAACATGGGCTGGTTCTCGTCCGATCGCACCATCGCGGAATACGCGCAGGAGATCTGGCGGGTCCCGGTGCAGGACTAGCGCATGGCGGGGCGTTGGCGCGCGGCCGACGAGGATGTGAAGGCGCTGCTCGAGGCCCGCCACGCCGACCCCTTCGCCGTGCTCGGCCCCCATGAGGCCGGGGGCGGCCTGGCGATCCGCGTCGTTCGCCCCAATGCGGATGCCGTCGAGGCCATCTTCGACGACGGGCGGATCCTTCCGCTCGAGCGCCGCGGTGCGACCGCCTTCCTCGAGGGCTTCCGGCCGGGCGCCTCCCTGCCCGCGCCGTACCGCCTGCGTGTCCGCGAGGGCGGCGGGCAGATGGACATCCTGGACCCCTATGCCTTCGGCCCCTCGCTCGGCCCGCTCGACGATCATCTGCTGCTCGAGGGCACGCACCAGCGCCTGCACGAGCGGCTCGGCGCGCATCTGCTGACGCATGAGGGCGTGGGCGGCGTGCGCTTCGCCGTCTGGGCGCCCAATGCGAAGCGCGTCTCCGTGGTGGGCGAGTTCAACCGTTGGGACGGCCGCTTCCATCCCATGCGCCGCCGTGTGGATTCCGGGCTTTGGGAGATCTTCCTCCCCGGTCTCGGCGAGGGCGTGGCCTACAAGTACGAGATCCTCGGCGCCCAGGGCGAGCTGATGCCGCTGAAGGCCGACCCGGTGGGCTTCGCGGCCGAGCTGCGGCCGGCCAATGCCAGCGTCGTCGCCCGCCTCGACGGCTTCGCCTGGACCGACGAGGCCTGGATGAAGGCCCGCGCGACGAAGGATTTCCGCCGCGCGCCGATGAGCATCTACGAAGTCCACGCCCCCTCCTGGAAGATGCACCCGGACGGTCGCTTCTGGCACTGGGACCAGCTTGCCAGGGACCTCATCCCCTATGTGAAGGACCTCGGCTTCACGCATATCGAATTCATGCCCGTGATGGAGCATCCCTTCGACGCCTCCTGGGGCTACCAGCCGATCGGGCTGCATGCGGTCACGGCGCGGATGGGCCATCCACTCGGCCTCGCGCGGCTGATCGATGCGGCGCATGCCGCTGATATCGGCGTGATCCTCGACTGGGTGCCCGCGCATTTCCCCGAGGACGCGCACGGCCTCGCCCATTTCGACGGCACAGCCCTCTACGAGCATCCCGATCCGCGCCGCGGCTACCACCCCGACTGGCAGACCGCGATCTACGACTACGGCCGCAAGGAGGTGCAGGCCTTCCTGGCCTCCAACGCGCTCTTCTGGCTGGAGCGCTTCCATGCCGACGGGCTGCGCGTGGATGCCGTTTCCTCGATGATCCACCTCGACTACTCGCGCGGCCCGGGCGAATGGGTGCCCAACGAGGACGGCGGCAACGACAACCGCGATGCCGTGGGTTTCCTCCGCCGCACCAACGCGACGCTGGCGGAACAGGCCCCGGGCGCGCTTGTCATCGCCGAGGAGGCGACGGACTGGACCGGCGTCTCCGCCCCCGTGGAGAAGGGCGGCCTCGGCTTCGCCTTCAAGTGGAACATGGGGTGGATGAACGACACCCTGCGCTACATGGAGAAGGATCCGCTCCATCGGCGCTGGTATCATCAGCTCATGAATTTCGGGCTGGTCTATGCGTTCAACGAGGCCTTCGTGCTGCCCCTCAGCCATGACGAGGTGGTGCACGGCAAGGGCACGCTGCTCGGCCGCATGCCCGGCGACGAGGGCGACCACTGGCGGCGCTTCGCCAATCTCCGCGTCTATTACGGCTTCATGTGGGGGCATCCGGGCAAGAAGCTGCTCTTCATGGGCCAGGAGTTCGGCCAGTGGCGCGAATGGTCCGAGGAGCGCGAGCTCGACTGGTTCCTGCTGGAATTCCGCAACCACCAGGGCGTCCGGTCCCTCATCCGCGAGCTGAACCGCCTTCACCGCGAGCTCCCGGCCCTGCACGCGCGCGACACGGAATCCGAGGGCTTCGCCTGGATCGACGCGAACGACACGCAGCACTCCGTCCTCACCTGGCTGCGCTTCGACGGCGAGGGCGGGCCGCCGGTCGCGGTGCTCTGCAACTTCACGCCCATTCCACGGGCTGGCGCGCTGATCGGCCTGCCCCGGGCCGGCGTATGGCGGGAGGTGCTAAACACGGATGCCGAGGAATACGGCGGATCGGGCCAGGGAAATCTCGGCCTCCTGACCGCCGTCGCGGAGCCCGCATTCGGACAGCCGGCCTCCGCGAAAGTGCTTCTGCCCCCGCTCGCGACCATCTATCTGGTGCCCGATGCTTGGGAGGCGCCGAACGTGCCTCCCGGAGGAAACGCATGACTGACCGCGTACTCGCGCCGACGCCGCTCGCCCGTACCGCCATGGCCTTCGTGCTGGCCGGCGGCCGCGGCTCCCGCCTCATGGAACTCACGGACAAGCGCGCCAAGCCCGCCGTCTTCTTCGGCGGCAAGTCGCGCATCGTGGACTTCGCGCTCTCCAACGCGATCAACTCGGGCATCCGCCGCGTGGCGGTGGCGACGCAGTACAAGGCGCACAGCCTCATCCGCCACCTCCAGCGCGGCTGGAACTTTCTCCGCCACGAGCGGAACGAGAGCTTCGACATCCTGCC
>JAQGHZ010000674.1 GCA_028291485.1 Rubritepida sp.
CTATTTCGTGATGCTCGGGACCATCGAGCCGCGCAAGAATCACCTCCTCGCGCTGCAGATCTGGCGAGACTTCGCCATCCAGGGAAGGACCGGCGCGCCGCGCCTGCTCATCATCGGCCGTCGCGGCTGGGAGAACGAGCAGGTCTTCCGGCTGCTGGACCGCGGGAATTTCGGTGGCCTCGTCGAGGAATGCGGCCGCCTGCCGGACCAGGAGGTCGCGCATCTCGTTCAGGGCGCGACCGCCCTGCTCTGTCCGAGCTTCGTGGAGGGCTTCGGCCTGCCGCTGGCCGAGGCGATGGCGCTCGGCACGCCGGTCATCGCCTCCAATATCCCGGCAGCCCGGGAGGTCGGCGGCGGCGTGCCGGACTACCTGCATCCGCTGGACTTCCTCGCCTGGCGCCGCGCCATCCTGGAGATGGCCGAGCCACGCAGCGCCCGCCGGGCGGCACAGCTCACCCGCCTCTCGCAATGGACGGCGCCGAGCTGGGGCCGCCACTTCTCGGCCGTCGAGCACTTCCTGCAGAACCTGGTCGGTTCCGAGATTCCCGCCGCCTCGCTCGTCGGGCACGCCTGATCCCTTGGCGGGAAAAGGAGGGATGACGACGCGGTCAGGCAGGACGCAGCCTAAACCAACCGGCGGCGTTCGTCAGCCAGTTCGAATTTTTCGGGAAACCCGACAAGCCCCGCAAGTCCGTGGGGTGCCCTTCACGGTCGCAATGCGTTAGTTGGGTATCGCTTCATATTGCATTGCAGCACATATAAAAATTTAGAGCCTCGAACGAGGTTGAGAACGGATCGGGATGGGCATGAGCGCGCGGATGGCGGGAGGGCGGCAGATCGATCATTTGGCTCCCATCGCCGTCGTCGGTGCCGCCTGCCGCCTACCTGGCGCGCCCGACCTGGCCGGCTTCGCGCAACTGCTCGACGAAGGCCGCGACGCCGTCACCGAGCTTCCGGCCGACCGCTTCACCCAGTCCCGCTTCCTGCACCCAAGGCCCGGCGAGGTCGGCCGCGCGCTGCATTTCCGGGCGGGCACCATCGGTGACGTGGCGGGCTTCGACGCCACCGGCTTCGGCCTGTCGCCGCGCGAGGCCGACGAGATGGACCCACAGCAGCGTCTGCTGCTGATGCTCGCCCGCCGCGCCTTCGAGGATGCCGGCTGGCCCGAGGCCGAGGCCGCGGGCCGCAAGATCGGCGTCTGGGTCGGCGCCTCCACCACCGACTACGCCGACATCCGGCAGCAGGACAACGGCAGCGCCGACCGCTACATCATGACGGGCGGCGCGCTCTCCATCGCCGCCAACCGGCTCGGCCATGTCTTCGACCTGCGCGGCCCGGCCATGACGCTGGACACCGCCTGCTCTTCCGGCCTCGTCGCGCTGAACGCCGCCTGCGAGGCGCTGCGCGCCGGGCACGCCACGGCGGCGGTGGTGGGCGGCGTGAACCTCCTGCTCTCGCCCTATCCCTTCGCCGGCTTCTGGCGGGCGGGGATGCTCTCGACGCGCGGCCGCTGCCAGGCCTTCGGCGCGGGCGCGGACGGGTATGTGCGGGCCGAGGGCGGCGTGGTGCTGCTGCTGAAGCCGCTGGCCGACGCGCGGCGCGACGGCGACCGGATCCGCGGCGTGATCCTGGCGAGCGGCGTGAACGCGGCCGGCCGCACCACCGGCATCTCGCTGCCCAGCGGCGAGGCGCAGTCGGCCCTGATCGGCGAGGTGCTGGCGCGCGCGGGGCTGGAGCCGGAGGCGCTCGGCTATTTCGAGGCGCATGGCACCGGCACCCCGGTGGGCGACCCCATCGAGGCCGCCGCCATCGCCCGCGCCGCCACGGCGGGACGAACCGCGCCGCTGCCCATCGGCTCGGCGAAGAGCAATGTCGGGCATACCGAGGCGGTTTCCGGCCTGGTCGGGCTGCTCAAGGGCATGCTCGTGCTGGAGAGCGGGCGCATCCCCGCCACGCTGCACGCCGAGGTCGGCAATCCGGCGATCCCCTTCGACCGGCACGGGCTGGTGCTCGCCACGGCGCCCATGACTCTCCGGGGCCGGGCCGTCGCGGTGAACAGCTTCGGCTTCGGCGGGACCAATGCCTGCGTCGCCCTTGGACGCGCGGAGGACATCCGCGAGGAGGAGGCGCCGAAGCCCCTCAGGTCCGGCCCGCGCGGCGCGACACCGCCGCTGCTGCTCTCCGCCCACAGCGCCGGCCAGCTCGGCACCCTCGCCGAGGCCTGGGAGCAGCGCCTGCGCGGTCTCCCGGCGTCCCGCGCGCTGGCGATGGTCCGCGGCCAGGCGCGCCATCGCGACCTGCTGCCGCATCGGCTCGTGCTGCGCGGCGGGCGCGACGGCGACGGCTGGGCGGAGCTCCTGGCCACACACCGCCCGAGGCCTGCGATGCCCGGGGTGACGCCCGCCGGCATCCAGGGCATCGCAGGCCCTGGGCCCGGCGTCGCCTTCGTCTTCTCGGGCAATGGCGCGCAATGGGCCGGCATGGCGGCGGCCGAGATGCGCGGCAGCAAGCCCTTCCGCGAGGCGATCGGCCGGGCCGACGCCGCGCTCCGTCCGCATCTCGGCTGGTCCGTCGCCGAGGCGCTGCGCGAGGCGGTGCCGGCCGAGGCGCTCGCCGCCACCGAGGTCGCGCAGCCGCTGCTCTTCGCCATCCAGTACGGCATCGTGGCCGCCCTGGCCGCCGAGGGGATCGTGCCCGCGGCCTGCGTCGGCCATTCCGTCGGCGAGGTCGCTGCCGCGCAGGCCGCCGGGCTGCTGAGCCTCGCCCAGGCCGCACGGCTCATTGTCACCCGCAGCCGGGCGCAGGCGGCCACACGCGGGCAGGGACGGATGGCGGCGCTGGGCGCGACCGTCGCCGAGGCCGAAGCACTGATCGCCGCCTGCCGCCGCCCCGGCGAGCCGCCGCTGGAGATCGCCGCGCTCAACGCTCCGGCGTCCCTCACCGTCGCCGGACCCGAGGCCGCCCTGGCGCGGCTGGGCGAGGCCGCCGAGGCCCGCCGGCTCGTCTGGATTCCGCTCGACCTCGACTACGCCTTCCACTCCGCCGCCATGGACCCGGTGCGCGAGTCCCTGGTGCAGGGGCTGCGGGGCCTGCGCGCCGGCGACAGCCGGGTGCCGATGATCTCCTGCGTCACGGGCGAGGCGCTGGCGCGCGGGGCCTGCACGGCCGCCTACTGGTGGCGCAACCTGCGCGAGCCGGTGCGCTTCGAGGCGGCGGTGCGGGCGGTCGCGGCGCTGCGCCCGGCGGTCTTCCTGGAGATCGGCGCACATGCGGTGCTGCAGGGCTATCTGCGCGCCTCCCTGCGCGCCGCGGGGCACGAGGCGGCGATCCTGCCCAGCCTGCGGCGCGGCCAGCTCGCCGACGGAATGGTCGAGGCGGCCGACCCTTTTCCCGCCATCGCCGACCAGGCCACGGCGAATGGCGCCGACCCGCGCGGTGCGCCCGGTTTCGCAGGCCCCGCTGTGCGCGACCTGCCGCCCACGCCCTTCGCCCTCCGCCCGCACTGGTTCGCCCGCAGCGTCGAGAGCCAGGGCATGGTGGAGGCCGTGCCCGAGGGCCGGCTGATCGGCTTCCGCCATGTCGGCGCCGAATCCGGCGAGGAGTGGCGCCGCACGCGAGGTCCAGGCCGGATATTGCCGCACCGGCACGTGGTGGGGCTACACCACCACCGGCTACACGCCGGACATCGTGGTCACCGGCAAGCCGATGGGCAATGGGCTGCCGCTGGCCGCCACCGCCGCGAGCAAGGCCTTGGTGGACGGGTTCCGCGCGCGCACGCGGTACTTCAACACCTTTGCCTCCAGCCCCTTGCAGGCAGCGGTGGGGCTGGCGGTCATCGAGTATATCGAGCGGGAAGATCTCGCCGCGAATGTCGCCGCGGTGGGCGCCAGCCTCAAGGCGGCGTTCGCAGCGCGGAAGCCGCGCTACGGCTTCCTCGGCGACGTGCGCGGGACCGGACTTTTCCTGGGCGTCGAGATCATCAGGGACGATGGCGCGAAGACGCCGGACGTGGAGCGGACGGTTGCGATCGTCGATGCGCTGAAGGACCGGGGCTTCCTCACCAGCAATGCGGGCATCTTCCGCAACGTGCTGAAGTTCCGCCCGCCGCTGGTGTTCCGGCAGGAGCATGCCGACGCGTTCCTGGAAGCGTTCGACGAGGTGCTGGCGGCGCAGGTCTGAGCGCCACCGGCTGGATCTTGAGGGGCTCCCGCCCGGCAGGCAACACGTTC
>JAQGHZ010000688.1 GCA_028291485.1 Rubritepida sp.
GCTCGATCTCCGCCAACACCGCGTCGTCCTGCACGCCGATCTGGCGCCACGCCCCGCGGGGATGCTCGGCCAGCACTTCCTGGGTGATCTCCGTGCCGGCGCGGATGCCCTTGAACCCGCCGCTCGCCTTGCCGCCCAGCAGCTTCTCGCGCAACCGGTTCAGGAACGAACGCTCCTGGATCGCCCGCTCGTCGTCGCGGTCCTTGGCCAGGCGCTCGATCTCGGAGCGCTCGATCGCCATGGCGCGCTCATCCTTGTCCACGCCGCGGCGTGAGAAGACGCGCACGTCCACGATCGTGCCCGAGACGCCGGGCGGCAGCCGCAGCGACGTGTCGCGCACGTCGGACGCCTTCTCGCCGAAGATGGCGCGGAGGAGCTTTTCTTCCGGCGTCATCGGGCTTTCGCCCTTCGGCGTCACCTTGCCGATGAGGATGTCGCCGGGGTGAACCTCGGCGCCGACATAGACGATACCGGCCTCATCGAGGTTGCGGAGCGCCTCTTCACCCACATTCGGGATGTCGCGGCTGATCTCCTCCTGGCCGAGCTTCGTGTCGCGCGCCATCACCTCGAACTCTTCGATGTGGATGGAGGTGAACACGTCGTCGCGCGCGATGCGCTCCGAGATCAGGATCGAGTCCTCGAAGTTGTAGCCGTTCCAGGGCATGAACGCGCAAAGCACGTTGCGGCCCAGGGCCAGTTCGCCCAGCTCCGTGCTCGGACCGTCGGCGATGATCTCGCCCACCTGGACGCGATCGCCCACCTTCACCAGCGGACGCTGGTTGATGCAGGTGCTCTGGTTGGAGCGCTGGAACTTGCGCAGCCGATAAATGTCGACACCGGTCGTCTGGCCGTCCTCGCCCGTCGCACGCACCACGATGCGCGCGCCGTCGATTTGGTCGACCACGCCCTCGCGCCGCGCGGAGATGGCGGCGCCCGAGTCGCGGGCGACCGCAGCTTCCATACCGGTGCCCACGAGCGGGGCGTCGGCGCGGATCAGCGGCACCGCCTGGCGCTGCATGTTCGAGCCCATCAGCGCGCGGTTCGCGTCATCGTTCTCGAGGACCGGACTGAGCGCGGCCGCGACCGAGACGAGCTGCTTCGGCGAGACGTCGATGGCCGTCACCTCGCCCGGCTTCACCAGGCGGAAGTCGCCGCCCTGGCGGACCGAGACCAGATCGCTCAGGAACTCGCCCGTGGTCGCGTCCACATGGGCATCGGCCTGGGCGACGACCAGCTTCTCCTCCTCCATGGCGGAGAGGTAGCGCGGGTCGCCGGTGATCTTGCCGTCCTTCACGAGGCGGTAGGGCGTCTCGATGAAGCCGTACTTGTTCACCCGCGCGAAGGTGGCGAGCGAGTTGATCAGGCCGATGTTCGGGCCTTCCGGCGTCTCGATCGGGCAGATGCGGCCGTAATGCGTCGGGTGCACGTCGCGCACCTCGAAGCCGGCGCGCTCGCGCGTCAGACCGCCCGGGCCAAGCGCCGAGAGGCGGCGCTTGTGCGTCACCTCGGAGAGCGGGTTGGTCTGGTCCATGAACTGCGACAGCTGCGAGGAACCGAAGAACTCGCGCACCGCGGCGGCGGCCGGCTTCGCGTTGATCAGGTCGTGCGGCATGACGGTGTCGATGTCGACCGCGCCCATCCGCTCCTTGATCGCGCGATCCATGCGCAGCAGGCCGACGCGGTACTGGTTCTCCATCAGCTCGCCCACCGAGCGCACGCGCCGGTTGCCGAGGTTGTCGATGTCGTCGATGGAGCCGCGGCCGTCCTTGAGGTCCATCAGCACGCGCATCGTCGAGACGATGTCCTGCTTGCGCAGCGTGCGCAGATGGTCAGGCGCCTCCTCGAGCGAGAAGCCCAGGCGCATGTTCATCTTCACGCGGCCGACGGCCGAGAGGTCGTAGCGGTCGCCGTCGAAGAAGAGGCCCTTGAACAGCGCCTCGGCGGTCTCCGGCGTCGGCGGCTCGCCCGGGCGCATGACCCGGTAGATGTCCATCAGCGCTTCTTCGCGGTTGCTGTTCTTGTCCACCGCGAGCGTGTTGCGCATCCAGGCGCCGACCGACTGGTCGATGGCCAGCGTCGGCAGCACGTCGATACCGGCATCCTCGATGGCGGCGAGCTTGGGCTCGGTCAGCTCCTCGCCGGCCTCGGCCCAGATCTCGCCCGTCTCGAAGTTCACGAGGTCGACGGCGACGAAGCGGCCGAGCAGGTCGGTACGGCCGACGAGCACCTCGGTGGTGCCGGCCTCGACGATCTTGCGGGCGGCGCGGGGCGTCATCTTGACGTCCTTCTCCGCCACCACGATGCCCGTCTTCGCGTCGATCAGCGGCTCGAAGAGCTTGATGCCGCGGAAGCTGTCCGGATCGAAGCCGCGCGACCAGCCCTTCGGGCCGCGGCGGAACTCGACCTGGCCGTAGAAGGCGCCGAGGATTTCCTCGGCGTCCATGCCGCGGATCTCGGAGTGCTCCATCTCAAGGCCCTGGGCGGCGCGCTCGACGCGCTTGGCCTCGGTCGCCGCGCCGTCGAGCGCGAGCAGCAGGGTGCTGGCCGGCAGCTTGCGCTTGCGGTCGACGCGCACGTAGCAGATGTCCTTGGCATCGAACTCGAAGTCGAGCCAGGAGCCGCGATAGGGGATCACCCGGGCGGCGAACAGGTACTTGCCGGACGAGTGCGTCTTGCCCTTGTCGTGGTCGAAGAACACGCCGGGCGAACGGTGCATCTGCGAGACGATGACGCGCTCGGTGCCGTTGATGATGAAGGTGCCGTTATCCGTCATGAGCGGCATGTCGCCCATGTAGACATCCTGCTCCTTGATGTCGCGGACCGAGCGGCTGCCGGTGTCCTCGTCCAGGTCCCAGACGATCAGGCGCAGCTTCACCTTGAGGGGCGCCGCGTAGGTCAGCCCGCGCGAGATGCACTCCTCGACGTCGTACTTCGGCTCTTCCAGCTCGTACTGGACGAACTCCAGCCGGCCGCGGCCGGCGAAGTCGTTGATCGGGAAGACCGACTTGAAGACTTCCTGCAGGCCCGTGTTCGTCCGGCTGTCCGGATGCGTCTCCATCTGCAGGAAGGTCGCGTAGGAGGCACGCTGCACGTCGATCAGGTTGGGCATGGGCGCGACCTCGGGCAGGCGCCCGAAGCTCTTGCGAATGCGCTTGCGTGCCGTGAACGACTTGCTGATGGCGTTCATGCGTGTCCCGCTTCCTTAATGCTGGCCTGCGGAGAGATCCCCGCCGCCAAAAATCCGTGTCCCCGCAGGCATTTCAAGGGCACCGTACCCCCAAAACGGCGAGAGGGGCGGCAACCGGACCCCGATTGCCACCCACCCCGACTTCAAAACAACTCCCACAGGATACCGGCGCGGAGCCCCGACATCCCGTGGAACGGCGCTACTTGACCTCGACGGTCGCGCCGTTCTCTTCAAGAACCTTCTTGATCTTGTCCGCTTCGTCCTTGGAGACGTTCTCCTTGACGACCTTCGGAGCGCCCTCGACCAGGTCCTTGGCTTCCTTGAGGCCCAGGCCCGTGATCGTGCGGATCTCCTTGATCACGTTGATCTTCTTGTCGCCAGCGGCGGCAAGAGTCACCGTGAACTCGGTCTGCACTTCGACAGGCGCGGCGGCAGCCGCCGGACCGGCGGCGGCAACAGCCACCGGCGCGGCGGCGGAGACGCCCCACTTCTCTTCGAGCAGCTTGGAGAGCTCGGCGGCCTCCAAAACGGTCAGAGCGGACAGCTCGTCAACGAGCTTTGCGAGATCGGCCATGTGTGTGTTCCTTCGATCTAATGGCTTGACTGTGGCTTGACAACCCCACCGCGACACCGCGGCAGGGGTTAACTGATTCGAGAGGCCAGAAGCGCCCTTACGCGGCTTCCTTGTCCGCGTAGGCCTTCAGCACCCGTGCCAGCTGGCCGGCGGGGGCCTGAACCACCCCGGCAATGCGAGTCGCCGGGGTCTGGATCAGACCCACGAGCGATGCGCGCAGCGTATCGAGCGAGGGAAGTTCGGCCAGTGCCTTCACGCCATCGACGTTCAGCATCTGAGTCCCGAGCGCACCGCCCAGGATCACGAACTTCTCATTGCCCTTGGCGAACTCCACGGCCGTCTTCGCCACTGCCACCGGATCCACCGACCACGCGAGCGCGGTCGGACCCTTCAGCATTGGCGTGATGCCCTGGAAACGGGTGCCGTCGAGGGCGAGAGTGGCCAGCCGGTTCTTCGCAACCCTATACGTCGCCCCGGCGGCCTTCATCTTCCGGCGCAGATTGTCCACCGCCGCGACCGTCAGCCCCTTGTTCTGGGCGACGAGCACGAAGGAGGTCTGCGCGAAGACAGAACCCAGCGAGTCGACGAAAGCGCGCTTTTCCGTACGGTCCAACGTCACGTCTCCGTCGGTGGCCGGAACCTTCTGGAAGGGCCCCGACCGGTTCACACGGGGGCCAGGGGACCATCCCCCAACCCCGTTCGCTGTCGTTGCCGGAAAGCCAAGCCATGCCCGCCGGGAAAATCCCGGAGCGGGCGGATCTCGGTTCCCCGTCTCATGCTGGCGGGCCGAAGCCCATTAAGCCCCTCCTCCATAAAGGAGTGAGGGCGCCTGCAATCTCCGACAGGTCGGCGGGAGCCTTGCGGTTCCCGCCTAGCCACCCGGGCCGAAGCCCGGGGAGATCTCATTCAGCCCTGAAGGCTGCTCACGTCCACGGTCACGCCGGCGCCCATCGTCGAGGACACGGCCACCTTCTTGACGTAGGTGCCCTTGGCGCCCGTCGGGCGGGACTTCTGGATCGCCTCGACGAAGGCCTTGGCGTTCTCCAGCAGCTTGTCGGCGCCGAAGCTCGCCTTGCCGATGCCGGCATGCACGATGCCGGCCTTCTCGGCGCGGAACTCGACCTGGCCGCCCTTGGCCGCGGCAACCGCGCCCTTGACGTCCATCGTGACGGTGCCGAGCTTCGGGTTCGGCATCAGGCCGCGCGGGCCCAGCACCTTACCGAGGCGGCCGACGAGGGCCATCATGTCCGGCGTCGCGATGCAGCGGTCGAAGTCGATCTTGCCTTCCTGGACCAGGGCGGCGAGGTCGTCCGCACCGACAACGTCGGCACCGGCGGCCTTGGCCTCCTCCGCCTTCGGGCCGCGGGCGAAGACGCCCACGCGGACGGTCTTGCCGGTGCCGTTCGGCAGGCCGACCATGCCGCGGACCATCTGGTCGGCGTGGCGCGGGTCGATGCCGAGGTTCATCGAGATCTCGATCGTCTCGTCGAACTTGGCCTTCGCGTTGGCCTTGGCCAGCGTGATCGCCTCGGCGAGGGGATAGGCCTTCTCCGGCGCGACGGTCGCGGCCAGGGCCTTCATGCGCTTCGTAAGCTTCGCCATGATCAGCCCTCCACCACAGTCATGCCCATCGAGCGGGCGGATCCGGCCAGCATGCGAACCGCACTCTCGATATCCGTGCAGTTCATGTCCTTCATCTTGACCGCGGCGATCTCGGCCAGCTGGGACTTGGTCACGCGCCCGGAGGTCGCGCCCTTGCCCGGCGTCAGGCTGCCCTTCTCGATCTTCGCGGCCTTCATGAGGAAATAGGTGTTCGGCGGCGTCTTGGTGATGAAGGAGAAGCTGCGGTCGCTGTACGCGGTGATGACGACCGGCGTGGGCGTGCCGGGCTCCATCTGCTGCGTGGCCGCGTTGAATTCCTTCACGAACTGCATGATGTTCAGGCCGCGCTGACCGAGCGCGGGACCGACGGGCGGCGAAGGGTTCGCCTTGCCGGCCGGGATCTGCAGCTTGATATAGCCGGCGATCTTCTTTGCCATGACTAAAGTCCTCTCATAGTGTGGAGAGACCCGCGGTACTGACGGCCCCAGGGCGTAGTCGTGCCACGGAACCTCCCGCGTTTCTCTGCGGCCGAAGGGCAAAGCCCATCACCGGAAGGCGCGCGTCTACAGGCAAGCGCCGCCCCTGTCGAGTCCTGATCCAGGCCGCGTTGCGCTCGATCGCCAGGGGCGCGCCATGCGTCAGCAGCATGGCCTGCTCCGCCGGGACGTCCCGTCAGCCAGCCCTGCCCCATGTCGCAGCGGAGCCGGCCCAGGAAGTCGACATCCACCTCCTCGATGCCCTCGGCAACCAAGCGCCGGCCAGCTGTGCCAGGACCAGCCCCAAGGCCATCGCCACGGCCAGACGGGTGTCCAGGAAAAGGGGCGCGCGGCGGCGCATGAGGGATTCCTGCCAAGTCGAGGCGGCAGGAAACGATGTCCAGGTTAACAAATCCTTACCGACGGGATGGAAGGGTTTCCCCCACAGCATCCTCGCGGCGGGTCCAGTTCCGCGCCGCCGCGCCTCCTCATCGGCATCCTCTTCATGCTGATGGGCGGCTTAGCGAAGGCACCAATGGTCGATGGGGCCTTAGGGGAAACTATCGAGTTCGCACTATCCGCGCGTCAATCTCCCAGGAGCACCGCGGGGAGTTCGGGCGGCGCCCACGGTGCAATGGTGTTTCTTCGCCAGCCTGTCGGAGCCAGCGGCGTAGCTGGTGCTAGAGCTTTTCCACCTGGCTGTATTCGAGCTCGACCGGCGTGGACCGCCCGAAGATCGAGACGCTGACCTTGAGGCGCCCCTTCTCTTCGTCGACCTCTTCCACCGTGCCGTTGAAGCTGGTGAAGGGACCGTCGGAGACGCGGACCTGCTCGCCCACCTCGAAGAGCACGGCCGGGCGGCGCGGCTTCTCCGCACCTTCGACCATGGCGTTGACGATGCGCATCGCCTCGGCCTCGGTGATGGGCTGCGGCTTGTTGCGCGCGCCGAGGAAGCCCGTGACCTTCGGCGTGTCGCGCACGAGGTGCCAGGTGTCGTCGGTCATCTCCATCTTCACCAGCACGTAGCCGGGGAAGAACTTCCGCTCCGTATCGACCTTCTGGCCGCGGCGGACCTCCACGACCTGCTCGGTGGGGACCAGGATGTCCTCGATGCGGTCGGCGAGGCCGGACTGGGCGGCCTGGGCGCGGATCTGCTCGGCGATCTTCTTCTCGAAGCCCGAATAGACGTGCACGACATACCAACGCTTATCGGCCATCGGCCAGAACCTCGCTTCGCCCTCCGCGGGCCGAATGGCCCGTCGGATTCAACGACTGAATTGTTGCGCCTTTGCTAAAGCCCGAAGACCCAGCGCATGGCAAGCTGGATCAGCTGATCCGCCACCAGGAAGAAGATAGCCGCAAGCGAGGACAGGGCCAGGACGAGGCCGGTCGTGATCAGCGTCTCCCGGCGCGAGGGCCAGGTGACCTTCGCGATTTCCTGACGAACTTCCCGGGAGAACTGGACGGGATTGAGCTTGGCCAAAACTTCGTGTTCCTGACTGTGCCGCTCGCGGAGAACTCCCCGGGGCGGCCCCCTGAAAGCATGTCGGCGGCCGTCTTGCAACGTGCCGCCGGTCTGGCCTTCCTGGAAACGACCGCCGCCGGCGGATCAGCCGAGAGCGGTCGAACGGTAAATCTGGCAGGGGCGGAGGGTCTCGAACTCTCAACCTCCGGTTTTGGAGACCGGCGCTCTAGCCAATTGAGCTACGCCCCTGTGGTAGTCAGCCTCGTGTCCGGCAGCTCGTCGAACTGCCACACAAAAAGCCTGAATGCCGGGAAAAGTCCAGACCCGGCCGTGCGCTTTTTGCTTCCCGCGCCCGCTTACTTCGCGATGGACGCGACGACGCCGGCGCCGACGGTCCGGCCGCCCTCGCGAATGGCGAAGCGCAGCCCCTCGTCCATCGCGATCGGCGCGATCAGCTCGACATCCATCGACACGTTG
>JAQGHZ010000693.1 GCA_028291485.1 Rubritepida sp.
AGATCGCTGCATAGCGGCGAACTTCAGATTCAGGACACTAGTAGCCCATCGCGTAGCCGTCCTTGCGCGGATCGCTGCCGCCGACCAGCACGCCGCGGGAGTGGTCGATGTAGATCGCCTGCCCGCCGCCATGCGGCTTCGCGATGGGGGTGCAGCTGTGGCCCAGCGCTTCGAGCTTGGCCACGACCTCCTTCGGCACGCTGGTCTCGACCTGCACCTTGCCGTCCTCGGGGAAGACGCGCGGCTGGTCGAGCGCGGCCTGCGGGTCCATGCCGTATTCGAACATATTGGACAGCAGCAGTGACTGGCCCATCGGCTGGAAATGCCCGCCCATCACGCCGAAGGGCATGACCGCCTTGCCGTCCTTCATCGCCATGCCGGGGATGATGGTGTGCATCGGCCGCTTGCCCGGCGCGATGCAGTTCGGATGGCCTTCCTGCATCCGGAAGCCGAAGCCGCGGTTCTGCAGCATCACGCCCGAGCCCTCGGCCAGGATGCCCGAGCCGTAGCTCTTGAAGAGCGAGTTGATGAAGGAGCAGGCGTTGCCGTCCTCGTCCACCACGCAGAGGTAGACAGTGTCCTTGTGCTTGGGCAGCAGCGTGTCGGGCGCCGGCGGCACGACCATGGCGTGCGAGTCGAGGATCTGCTTGGCCATGCCGTGCAGGTACTCGTCGGAGAGCAGTGTCTCCGTCGGCACGTCCACCATCGCCGGGTCGGCGATGAAGGCGTCGCGGTCGCGATAGGCGAGGCGTGCGGCCTCGATGTGGCGGTGGAAGCGCTCGGCGGAGATGGGCTCGCCCGGCACCTGGAAGGTCTCGAGCATGCCGAGCATCATGAGCGTCACGATGCCCGAGCCGTTCGGCGGGCACTCGTAGATCTCCATGTCGTGCCAGGCGCGCTTGATCGGCTCGACGAACTCCGCCCCGCGCAGCGCGTTGGCGAAGTCCGCCTCGGTGTGCACGCCGCCGAGGGCGCGCAGGTGCTTCACGATATCGGCCGCGACCTCGCCCTCGTAGAAGCCACGGGCGCCCTGCGCCGCGATCTTGCGCAGCGTGGCGCCCAGCGCGGGGAAGCGCATGATGTCGCCGACCCGAGGGGCCTCGCCGTTCTTCAGGTAGTGGCGCGCGGCGGCCTCGTTGGCGGCGAGCTTGGAACGGGCATCCGCCCAGTCCAGCGCCACGCGCGGCGAGACGGGGAAGCCCTCCTCGGCGCATTTGATCGCGGGCTGCAGCAGCGCATCCAGGCCCTTGCGGCCATGCGCGGCGTTCAGCGCCTCCCAGGCCGAGACGGCACCGGGGATGGTCACGACATGGGCGCTGGTGTCGACCAGCTGGGTCACGCCCAGACTGCGCAGCTTCTCGGGCGTCGAGGCCGCGGCGGCCCGGCCGGAGCCGTTCATCGCGTAGACCTTGCCGGCGCCGGCCGGGGCATAAAGGCAGAAGCAGTCGCCGCCGATGCCCGTGCTCTGCGGCTCGATCACGCCCAGCACCGCGACCGCGGCGATGGCGGCGTCGAGCGCATTGCCGCCCGAGCGCAGGATGTCGAGCGCGGTCAGCGTCGCGGCCGGCATGGAGGTCGCCGCCATGCCGCGCATGGAGATAGCGGGGCTGCGGCCGGGCGAATGAAAATCGCGGTAGCTGTGGTCCTGGAGGAAAGCCGGGCGGCTCGCCAGTGACGGAATGACATTCATGCTAAAAACTCCCGCGATCGCTCTGGCGAGCCCGAAGACTGGCGAGCCGCAAGAATAGCGCAGAAAGCCGGCCGGGCAATCTAGGGAGGATTCCCGAGGCTTGGCTCCGTCGCGAAGGGCTTGGCGCGGCCGGGCCGCTTCCGCTAAGCCCGGAGGATGTCCAGCACCATCACCTACGACGATTTCGAACGGGCGGAGATTCGCGTCGGCACCATCGTCGACGCGAAGCTCTTCCCCGAGGCGCGCAAGCCCGCCGTCCAGCTCTGGGTGGATTTCGGCGAGCCGCTGGGCGTGAAGAAGAGCTCCGCGCAGCTCACCGCGCATTACGCGCCGGACAAGCTGATCGGCCGGCAGGTCATGGCCGTGACGAACTTCCCGCCCCGCCAGATCGGCCCCTTCCTCAGCGAGGTCCTGGTGCTCGGCGTGCCGGACGAGAACGGCGCCGTGGTCCTGCTCCGCCCGGACTTCTCCGTCCCCGACGGCGGCCGCATGTTCTGATGACAGCTCAGACAAATGCGCCGCACTACTTCATCGTCACCTGGGACCAGTTGCACCGCGACAGCAAGGCGCTCGCCTGGCGGCTGCTGGAGCGCGGGCCCTGGCTGGGGGTGGTCGCGATCACCCGCGGGGGGCTGATCCCGGCCGCGATCGTGGCGCGCGAGCTGGACTGCCGCGTCATCGAGACGGTCAGCGCCGTCACCTACGACGAGGAGAACCGCGGCGAGCCGGTGATAGTGAAGATGCCCGCGGCCGCCGGCGACGGCACCGGCTGGCTCCTGGTGGACGATCTCGTGGACACCGGCACCACCGCGCGGCTGGTGCGCAAGGTGCTGCCCGGCGCGCATTTCGCCACGATCTACGCCAAGCCCGCCGGCAAGCCGCTGGTCGATACCTTCGTGACCGAGGTGAGCCAGGACACCTGGATCCATTTCCCCTGGGACACCGAGGTGCAGTTCATCGCCCCCATCGCTAAGTCGGCGCCGCGCTGAGCGCGACCGACGCGACAAAACCTCCGGTTGTGGACGGCCCGCGGCGCCTTTATGGCGCGGCCTCCATCTTCCCATGCCGGAGACCTCGCCGTGAGCTCTGCCACCTCCTCCCTTCCCGCCGCTGCCCCGGGGCCGATCGCCTCGCTGTTGGAATCCGCCGCCTTCCGCGTGGCCGCGCGCGTGCTGCTGACCCTGCCCTTCTGGATGAGCGGCCTCGCCAAGCTCGCCGATTTCGGCTTCGCGACCGCGGAGATGGCGATGTTCGGCCTGATCCCGCCCGCCGCCTTCGCGGTCGCGACGATCATCACCCAGCTCGGCGGCTCGGCGCTGGTGATCTCGGGCCGGCGCGCCTGGCTCGGCGCCGGGGCGCTCGGCATCTTCACGGCGCTGACCATCCCCATCGCGCACAACTTCTGGGCGCTCGAGGGCGAGCGGGCGATGATGGAGATGTTCTTCGCCGTGGAGCACATCTCCGTCATCGGTGGGCTGATGCTGGCGGCGATCCTCTGCCACCGGAAGGCATAGAGCCCGATCGCCTCGGGCTTCTTTCGCCTGAGGCGTGAATCGGCCTCTCGGCCAGGTTACCGGCCAGGCCAGGCCCGGCCGCCGTGCAGGATCGCGAGGATTTGCACCTCGCGCCCCACGATCCGGTAGGGCACCACGAAGCGGCTTCGCGGGATGACCTGCTCCCGCGTGCCCTCGATCCGGCCCGGGCGGCCGCGCTCGGGGAACACGCGCAGTCCCTCGGAGGCTCGCAAGATCACGGTGCCGTCACCGGCTCCTCGCGCGAGGCCAGGACCTTGTCCACGCGGCGCCCGTCCATGTCGACGATCTCGAAGCGCCAGCCGGAATGCACGATCCGGTCGCCCTCGCGCGGCACCCGCTCGAGCAGTGCCAGCATCAGCCCAGCCACCGTGTGATAGGCGCTGGACTGCGGCGGTGGCTCGAAGCCCACGAGCCGCTCATTGAGCTCGTCCAGCGCCATCATGCCGTCCAGCAGCATGGAGCCGTCGAAGCGCTCCACCACCGAGGAATTCTCCGACCGCGGCGCGGGGCCAAGCTCGCCCACGATCGCCTCCAGCAGGTCGGAGGCCGTCACCACGCCCTCGAAGCTGCCATACTCGTCCAGCACCAGCGCGAGGCCCAGCGGATCCGCGCGCAGCCGCTCCAGCGCGGCCAGCGCCGAAAGCCCGTCCGGCATGGCGATGGGCTGACGCAGCACGTGCGAGAGGTCGAGCGGCGCGCCCTCGAGCATCTGGTCCAGCAGGTCCTTGGCCGCGACCACGCCGAGCACATTGTCCACCCGCCCGTCCGAGACGATGAAGCGCGTGACCGATTCGGCGCGCAGCGCCGCCG
>JAQGHZ010000736.1 GCA_028291485.1 Rubritepida sp.
TTTCCTTCTCCTCCAATCGGATGCGAAGGAGGCTAGACCCGACTTGCCGTCAGCGATGTGAAGCTTCCGTCAACCCAGGGAGAAAGCCACGCGACCGGTTCACGCTCCAAGCTCTACAGAAGCCCGCCCAGCACCTTTCCGCCGAGTAGAGGCCGCGGCGCGCCGGTCGTGCCGGGGAAGCTGATCGGCAAGCCGCGGGCCGTGCGGGCCGCGAGCACGGCGAAACACTGTGCCTCCAGCGCATCGCCGTTCCAGCCGGTGACCTCGACCGGCCGCACCGGCTCGCTCAGGGTCGCCGAGAGCGCCCGCATCATCGCCGGATTGCGCCGCCCGCCGCCGGCCACCAGCCACTGCAGCGGCGGCTCGGGGAAGTGCCGGGCCGCGGCCGCGACGCAGACGGCGGCGAAGGTGACCAGCGTCGCGGCGCCGTCCTGCGGCGAAAGGTTCTGGGCGCCGGCCTCGCGCAGAGCGCGGTCGAAATCAAGCCGGTCCAGTGATTTAGGCGGCTTCTGGGCCAGGTAGGGATGCGCCATCAGCCGCCCGAGCACCGCGCCGTCGGCCTGGCCGGCCAGCGCCAGGTGCCCGTTCTTGTCGTAGTCGCGCCCGAGCGAGCGCTTGGCCCAGTCGTCCAGCGGACCATTGGCTGGGCCCGTATCGAAGGCCAGAAGCTCCCCATCGGGTCCGAGCCAGGTGACGTTGCCCACGCCGCCCAGGTTCAGCACCGCGAGCGGCTTGGGCAGCCCGGCCGCCAGGGCCGCATGGGCGATCGGCACCAGCGGCGCCCCCTGCCCGCCCGCCGCCACGTCGGCCGTGCGGAAGTCGTAGGCGACCGAGAGGCCGGTGGCCTGGGCCAGCGCCCGTGCGTCGCCAATCTGCCAAGTGTAGCCACGGGCGTTGAGGCCATCGCCCGGGCGGACCGGGCGGTGCAGGATCGTCTGGCCGTGGAAGCCGATGAGCTCCGCCTCGGGCAAACCGGCCCGGGCCGCCTCCAGCGCGATGCGCGCCACTGCCGCCGCATGGCGGTCGGTCAGCCGGGCCGTGCAGTCGAGCAGGAACGGATCCCCGGCCGCGATGGTGGGGGCGAGTTCCAGCAGGCGCCGCAGGTCGCGGCGCAGCGCCGGCTCATAGGGCAGCGTCACGGTGGGGCCCAGCTGGCCCACGCGCTCCCCATCCGTCTCCACCCAGGCCGCGTCCACGCCGTCCAGCGACGTGCCGCTCATCAGCCCCACGATTCTCAACATCGGCCGAGTGTGCTACGCCGCACGGCCAAACGCCAACCGGGTCCCAAACTTCATGTCCGATTTCCTCGAGATCATCCGCGAGCGCGGGTTCGTCCATCAGGTTACCGACGAGGCCGCGCTGAAGGCGCAGTTCAAGGCCGGGCCGGTGGCGGGGTATATCGGCTTCGACGCGACGGCGGACAGCCTGCATGTGGGCCATCTCGTGCCCGTCATGCTGCTGCGCTGGATGGCGAAGACGGGCAACCGGCCCGTGGTGCTGATGGGCGGTGGCACGACCAAGATCGGCGATCCCTCGGGCCGCGACGAGACGCGCCTGATCCTCACCGAGGAGCGGATCGCGGAAAACAAGGCCGGCATCCTGCGGGCCTTCGACAATCTGCTGACCTTCGGCGACGGGCCGGGCACGGCCATCATGCTCGACAATGCCGAGTGGCTGGACCAGCTCCAGTACATTCCCTTCCTGCGCGAGGTGGGCCGGCATTTCAGCGTGAACCGCATGCTGAGCATGGACAGCGTGAAGCTGCGCCTCGAGCGCGACCAGCCGCTGACCTTCATCGAGTTCAACTACATGCTGCTGCAGAGCTACGATTTCGTGGAGCTGCGCCGCCGCCACGACGTCGTCCTGCAGATGGGCGGCAGCGACCAGTGGGGGAATATCGTGATGGGCACCGACCTGGTGCGCCGCATGGACCAGAAGGACGCCTTCGGCATCACCGTGCCGCTCATCACCACGGCCTCGGGCGCCAAGATGGGCAAGACCGCGGCGGGCGCCGTGTGGCTGAACGCCGACCGCGTCTCGCCCTACGACTACTGGCAGTTCTGGCGCAACGTCGAGGACGCGGACGTCGGCAAGTTCCTGGCCCTTTTCACCGAGCTGCCGATGGACGAGGTCCGCCGGCTCGGCGCGCTGCAGGGGGCCGAGATCAACGAGGCCAAGAAGCTCCTCGCCACCGAGGCCACGGCGCTGCTGCACGGCCGCGCTGCCGCCGAGGCCGCGTCCGAGACCGCGCGGCAGGCCTTCGAGCAGGGCGCCGCGGCCGAGACGCTGCCCAGCATCACGGCAGCACTCCCCGCCTCGCTGGCCGACCTGCTGGTCAGCGCCGGCCTTGCCTCGAGCAAGGGCGAGGCGCGGCGGCTGGTGGCGCAGAACGGCATCCGGCTGAACGACGACGTCGTGAGCGACGCGCAGCGTGCCGTGACGGCCGACGATCTGCTGGACGGCGCGGCGAAGCTCTCGGCGGGGCGGAAGAAGCACGTGCTGGTGCGCGCCGCCTGAGCTAACGCCGGGCGTTCCGGCGCGGCTGCGTCGCCGCCCTGGCCCGTTGCGTGTTCCGGGCAGGCCGCGCCGGCGCGGCGGCGGGCGTCGCCGCCGGCCGGATGGTATTCCCGTCCGCGCGATAGCACCGGTTGCCGCGCGCGAAATCGCGCAGCTCGGCCGGCACCGCAGCCACCGTGTCGCCAGCGGCGAGCTGCGCCTGGCCCTCGGGCGACCATCTCGCCGGGCGGATGCTGGGGCTGGCGAAGCTGCCGCTCACCCGTATCGGGATGTCGAGCGCCAGGAAGTGCGTGGTTTCGCGCTGGCTGCCGATCACGAGGTCGAGTTGCCGGCGATTCAGGTCGAAGCTCGCGATCCCCGCAATGGTGCCGGTGCCCGCCTCGATGCGCAGCGGCGCCACCTCGCCCAGGCCCCGCCGGATCTCCGCGACCGCCAGCAGGCAGGTGACGGGCGTCGTCCCGCGCGGCGTGCGGAAGAGCGAGCGGATGTCGGTGGAGGCCATCTCGATGATCTCGCGCTGGATCTGGCCGCTGCTCATCGCGACCACGGCGGAGAGGTTCGCGGTCCGGGTCATGGCATTGAGAGTGTGGCCCTGCCCTTGGGCGATGACGCGGGCCTCCAGCTGCCCGGTGATCGGCAGCGGACGCAGGCCGAAGGCGCGGCGCAGCGTCTCGAGGTCGCCCTCGCGCATGGCGATCTGGGCCAGCACGGCAACCTCCTCGCCGCGACGCTCGAGCTGGCCCTTGGCGGAGATGCGCGCGCCGAAGGCCCGCAAGGCGAGATCGTCCACCACGATCCGGTCCGCCACGACGGCCACCTGGATCCGCGCCTCCGTCGCGCGGAGCTGGTCGTACCGGAGGTCGTTCGCCGTCAGCCGCGCCTCGATCAGCGGGTCGGGCTTCTCCTCCACGATCAGCGGCAGGTCGGCGCCGACCGAGGGCGGGCCGCCCGCGCGGGCCGGCGTGCCGAGGAGCCGGTTCATGTCGAGCCTCGTGAAGTTCAGCTGGGCCGTGATCCGGTCCGGCTGGCCAACGGCGCCCTCCGCCATCTGCAGGAGCGGGCCGGCAAGCGGCGCGCCGTCGAGC
>JAQGHZ010000764.1 GCA_028291485.1 Rubritepida sp.
CAACCGCGTCAGCCTCGCGTCGATGCCGGTGCTCGGCTTCCTCGATCGCGTGGTCGCCAGGAATGGCAGCCGATCACTCTCAATCCTGGACGTGGGCGCGGGCGGGGGTGACATGCTGACTGCGATCGCTGCCTGGGCAAAGCGCAGGGGAGTCGCCGTGGAGCTGACCGGGCTGGACGTCAGCCCCTGGGCAGCTCGGCACGCGAAAGCACGCGGTGTCCCTGCGCAATGGATCACGGCCGATCTCTTCACCGTGGAGGGCAGCTTTGATGTCGTGCTGTGCAGCCTTTTCGCGCACCACCTCGACGACGTGTCCCTCTTTCGGTTTGTGGCCTGGCTGGAGGCGAGATCGCGGCTTGGGTGGTTGATCTCTGACCTGCACCGGCACTGGCTGCCCTGGTGCTTCGTCTGGGGCGCAGTCCGCCTGCTGCGCCTGCATCCCATGGTGGTGCACGACAGCACGGTGTCAATCGCGCGCGGCTTTACCCGGGCTGATTGGCGATGCCTCATCCGCAGCGCCGGCTTGGACGCGCAGGTGCGCTGGGCTTTCCCCTTCCGGTGGCAGGTGAGCGTGATGCGATGATCGAGACGGCGGTTATCGGGGCCGGGCCTGCTGGCTGCGCTGCCGCCATCGCACTCGCTCGCGCCGGCCGGCGGGTAGCCCTCCTTGACCGACATGCCTCCGCCCGCGAGAGCGTCTGCGGCGAGTTCCTGAGCCAGGATGCCGTGTCGCTGCTGGGCGAGCTGGGGCTCGATCCCATGTCGCTGGGCGCGGTGCGGCTGCTTGGGCTCCGCATGGGGGCCGGCCGGCGGGAGGTCGCAGCTCCATTGCCCTTCGCAGCCTTTGGCTTGCCCAGGCAGCGGCTCGACGCCGCGCTGCGCGATCTGGCCGTCTCGTCCGGTGCTGTGCTCATTGGGGGCGTGACGGTTCAGGGCGCCATTCCGTGTCCTGGCGGCTGGTCCGCCGCCGGCACCTCGCTCACCGCGCGGCATGCGGTCCTCGCGACGGGCAAGCGTGTCTTGCGCGGCCACCCGCGATCCTACCGCCGGCGATCCGTCGGGATGAAGCTGCATCTGGATGGTCTCGACCTGCCGCCCGAAATTGCGCTGCTGCGATTCCCGGGCGGCTATGCCGGTCTGCAGCCCGGCCCGGATGGGCGGGCCAACCTCTGCGTCGCCCTGAGTGGGCCCGTGCCCGCCGGCTCGGGCAACTTGCTGGCACAGGTCCGCAGTGGCTCGGCGTTGGCCGAAAGGTTGCTGGCCGGTGCGAGGCCGGCCTGGCCAAGGCCGCTCGCTGCCGCAGGCATCCCCTTCGGCTTCGTCCATCGCGGTGCGGGTGATCTGTACCGCGTCGGCGATCAGCTGTCGGTGATCCCGAGCCTGGCGGGCGATGGAATAGCAATGGCGCTCGCATCCGGGGTTGCTGCCGCAGAGGCGCTCCGTACGGGTCGGGACGCGTCGGAGTTTCATCGGGCCTGGAGAAGGCGTATTGCGCGCCAGATGCGCCTCGCCTCAGCGGGTGCGTGGCTGTTCCGATGTCTACCGGCCGTGTTGATCGGGGCCTTGGGTAGCGCCGCTTCACCAGGAATGATGCAGGCCACGCGGCTTCGGGATCACGGGTGATCGGGGTGGAGCAGGCGAGCTAAAGCCTCAGAAATCATAGAGTCGCGACGGATTCTCCACCAGGATACGCCGCAGCGTCTCCGCATCCCCGGCCCATTCCGCCAACCGCGCCAGGGCACGGGCATCGTCCACATGCTGGAAAGGATGCACCGCCTCCGGCGTCAGGCCGGGCCGCACGCCGGAATGCGGGAAGTCGGAGGCCCAGATCACCCGTGCCGGATTCGCCGCGATCAAGGCCCGGGCGATCGGTGCCATGTCGGCAGCATCCGGCGCGCTGGACAGGCGGTGCGAGGCGGAGAGCTTCACATGCGCCAATCCCTGCCGCAGCAGATCCACCAGCGCCGCGAAGCCCGGCTGGCCGGCGCCGCCCGCCCCATGCGCCCGGCCGAAATGGTCCACCACCACGCCGCAGGGTAGGTTCGCAATGTCCACCGCCAGGGCCTCGATCACCGGCAGCTCTGTATAGACCTGCACATGCCAGCCGAGCGGCGCGACCCGGGCAGCGGCCTGCGTCAGCAGAGCCCGGGCCAGGCCGGGATCAGCGCGCCTGGCCGTGTGCAGGTTGACACGCACGCCGCGTACCCCGGCCGTATGCAGCCGCCGCAGGGTGGACGCCTCCGTTGCCTCGTCAATCACCGCGATACCGCGTGCGCGTAAAAGGCCGAGCTCGGCCAGCGCGCGCTCCATACCGGCATTGTCGGTGCCATAGGTGCTGGGCTGCACCAGCACGGCGCGATCCAGCCCTAGCCGGCGCAAATGCGCGAGCAGTTCCGCCGCCGTCAGCGGCCCCGGCGTGTAGCTACGCGCGGGGTCGAGGGAATGGCCTTCTTCGAAGACATGGGTGTGGCAGTCGCAGGCACCGGCCGGCAGGGATATCGTGCTCATGCCGACAGACATGCCACGGCGGACTGCGCCGTCCAGATACGGATCGCGCAGGTTTCCATCAATCGGCTTTATACCCTATCCTCCGAGGCCAAGGAGACGGCACCGAAACTCATGAATCTGCGGCAGTTCGAGGTGTTCCACGCCATCATGCGCACCGGCTCCGTCACCGCCGCGGCGCGGCTGCTGAACGTCACCCAGCCTTCCGTCAGCACGGTCCTGAAGCATCTGGAGGCGCAGCTGCGCTTCCGTCTGTTCAACCGTATCGGCGGCCGTTTGCAGCCGACGCCGGAGGCGCAGGCGCTACTGCCGGATATCGACGCGGTATTCAGCCGGCTGGCCGCGGTGCGGCGGCTGACGCAGGACCTGGCCGGCGGCCGGCTCGGCACGTTGTCCGTCGCAGCGGCCTTCCCGATCGCCAATGGCTACCTGGCGCGAGCGGTGGCGAGCTTCCTCTCCGGCCGGCCCGGCATGCGCGTGGCGCTGCAATCCCTGACCTCGCCGCAGGTGGTAGACCGGGTGGCAAGCCGGGAGGTGGAACTCGGTGTGGTGCATGAGCCCGTGGGCAACACGGAGGTGGACACCGAATTGCTGCTGCGCAGCTCCCTCGCCGCCGTGCTGCCCGCCGACCATCCGCTGGCGCAGCAAGAGCGGATTCCGGTGACGGCCCTGGCCGAGTATCCGGTCATCACCTACCTGCCGCAGAACCTGTTCCGCTTCCATGTGGACAAGGCCCTGGCCGAGGCCGGCATTTCGCCACGCATTGTCGCGCAGGTTACCGTCTCCCTTACCGGCATCCTGCTAGCGCAGCACGGCGCCGGCATCGCGCTGGTGGAACCGCTGATGCTGCGCAGCCTGGATTTTCCCAAGCTGGTGGCCCGCCCGTTGGACCCGCCTGTAGCCTTCGAGACGGTGCTGATCCGGCCGCGCGGCACGCCGGATTCCACGGTGCTGGCGCGCTTCGTCGGGCACCTGCGCGACGTGCTGCGGACAGAGGGCCTGCTGCCAGCTGGGCATTAACCGGATGAATACCCCGCCCAAAGCTTCGTATTGGACGCAGATCGCGTGCCGGGAGACTATCCGCGCCAACCAACCGCGCTTGGATGAGGAAACACGGGCATGGACAACGCGGCCCCGCGTTATGACACGAACTGGCCCTCGGTCACTGACCAGGTGAGCGCCACCGAATGGCAGGCGCGCTGCGACCTGGCTGCCTGCTACCGGCTGATCAGCGCCTATGGCATGACGGACCTCATCTATAACCACATTACGCTGCGCATCCCCGGCACCGAGCATCTGCTGATCAACCTCTATGGGTTGCTCTACAAGGAGATCACCGCGACCTCGCTGGTAAAGATCGATGTCGACGGCAACATCATCTGGAAGCCGGACACCGATTACGGCATCAACAAGTCCGGCTACGTGATCCATGGCGCCATCCACACGGCGCGGCCGGATGTCGCGGCGGTGATCCACACACATACCCGTGCGGGCATGGCGGTCGCGGCGATGAAATGCGGGCTGCTGCCACTTAGCCAGACCTCGATCCGCTTCGTCGGGCACCTCGGCTACCACGATTATGAAGGCCCCGCCGTCGATATGTCGGAGCGGGAGCGCATCGTCGCCGATCTCGGCGCGCATGACGCTCTGATCTTCCGCAACCATGGACTGCTGACCTGCGGCACGACGCTGCAGCAGGCCTTCAACACCATGTACCAGCTGGAAATGTCCTGCCGCGCCCAGGTGGATGCGATGAATTCGCGCACGGAGTTGCTCGTGCCGGATGAGGCCACGCTAGCCAAGACCGCGCATCTCTATCAGCCTGGCGCCCGCCGCCCCTATGGCGTGCTGGAATGGCACGCAATGCTGCGGCAGCTCGACGCCGAGCAGAAGAATTCCGGCTACCCGGACTACCGGACCTAGGCTTTAGGCAATCCGCCGGAGAGCGGATTCGAGAGAGGACACGACAATGAACCCGATCATCGGGCGGCGCCTGCTGCTGGGCGCCACCGCCGCGACGCTGTCCGCCCGCGGCGCCACGGCGCAAGGAAACTGGCCGGATCGACCGATCCGCTTCGTCGTGCCTTTCGCCGCCGGCGGCAACACCGATGTGCTGGCACGACTCTACGCCGCCCATATCTCGCCGCAGCTCGGCCAGCCCATCGTGGTGGAGAATCGCAGCGGCGCATCCGGCGCCATTGGGACGGAGGCGGTGATCCGGTCCCGGCCCGATGGCTACAACTTCCTGATCGGCAGCCCCGGCTCCATCGTCAACAGCCCGCTGCTGGCGGTGAACAGGCGCTTCGACCCGATCACCGACCTCACCTTCGTCGCCATGTTCGGCCAGGTACCGTTGGTGATCATCGTCAGGCCCTCCCTGCCGGTGCGCACGCTACCGGAGCTGGTGGCGTTCTCCAGGACGCGGCCGAATGGCGTCACAATCGGGACGTCCGGTATCGGGGGCGCCCACCATCTGCCGCTGGAATTGTTCGTTGCGGAGAGCGGCGCCAATCTCGTGCATGTGCCGTATCGCGGCGGTGGCGCCACTCTGCCCGATTTCGCCGCCGGCAATGTCGATGGCATCCTGATCGAACTGTCGAGCGTGCTCGACCTGCATCGTGACGGGCGCGGCCGCATTCTCGGCGTCGCAGCGCCGCAGCGTTCGCCACAGATGCCGGACGTGCCGACCTTCATCGAGGCCGGGTATCGCGACTTCCTCGCCGCCTCCTTCGTCGGCCTCTTCGCCCCCGTGGGCACGCCTGAGCCGGTGATCCGCCGAATCCAGATCCTGATCGGCGAGGCGGCAAACGACCCCGGCATTCGCGAGCGCCTGCTGTCCTTCAGCGTCAACCCGCCGACGGCGGAGGAACTCACCACCGACCACCTTGCCCGCTTCTTGCACGGCGAGCTGGCGAAGGCGCGCCGCGCCATCGAGATCGCCGGACTGAAGCCAGAATAAACCATCAGCCGTCCTCTACCGGAAGGCCGCGGCGCGGATGTTCCGCGCCGCCTCCAGCACCCGCTGGCAGCCGCGACATCGGCACGGATGGCAATCGAATCTTCACCAGCTTCGGCTGGATTGGCATGAAAATCGTAGCTGCTGTCCTCCTCGCCCTGCTGTGCAATCTTTCGCCGTGCAGGCGCGGCAGCGATGCCGTGCCGTGGATGGCGACACCCTGAACTGTGGAGATTCGAGCGCCTGCGCATGATTGGGCTGGATACGCCCGAGCTGAGCGCGCGGTGCCCGCGGGAGGAGCGCCTGCGGCTCTGATCACCGGCGGTGTCAGTCTGGAACCTCGCGGGTGGCATCGTCCATCAGCGACTGCTCGCCGTTGTGCGCGATCATCGCGGTCGGGATCCGGCTCAGGTGATGAGCCGCGAGGGGCATCGGCCCTACAACGGGCGCGGACGGCGGGACGAGGGGTGTGGATAGCCACCACGGTCCGCATAGACGGTGGAATTTCCTGATCGCGAATTCCGCTTGGCTTCTCTACGCCCCAGAGTGACTGGTCGCCCACGCCCAGCATTTCGTGCGACCCCGCTGAGCGGGGCTCGGGCTCGTAGCACCCGGACGATCGGATGCCGAACCGGAGCCCCGACCATGACGAAGCTTTCCGATACCCAGTCCATCATCCTCAGCCAGGCCAGCCAACGGAGGAGTTGGGCTGGGTCTATGAGAGCCTGCTCGAACTCCACCCGATTGTTCAGGTCGCCACGCGGCCATGGATCTTCGCCTTCGCCGGCGACGAGGCCGCGGGTGATGAGGGCGCGTTCTGGCGCAGCCTCAAAGCTCTCAGCGGTGATAGCCAGATCATCGTATTCGACAACAAGGAGCCACCGGCCAACGTGGCGATGGACTTCAAGTATGAGTTTTTCGCCGGTCCCGATGCGGGGCCGACCGACCGCCCTGGTTTCATCCCGCAGTGACTGAGGACACTTCCCTTCCGCCGAAGCTCGACGAGGCGTGAAGCACTGGAACGCGCACTTCTCAGAGCCGGTCATCAAACTGGAAAGCTACCATCGCCGCCCAGGGCGGCTTTTACGGCCTCAGAGATCAAGCTGGCGGGTAGGGAGGGCAGAAGGCCCCAGGCAACCTCCCTAGCCGCCGCTGACCCATTCCTGCCGCCCACGTTGGCTTTGGCGGCAGCTACCCGCATCGCATGGACCGTCTCGACGCTAAGCCACCAGGGAAAGGGCGGGGCTTCTGGCACGCTGAGAACATAAAGAGAACAGGCCGGCCACGGCAATATCTGTTTGGGTCAGCTTTGGCACTCAGGGTGCCAAATCGGTGCGAAGGAGAAATGCGGGGGAGGTTCTAAGCTGTTGAAACGAATGGCGCCCGGGCGTGGAATCGAACCACTGACACTGCGATTTCAGTCGCAATTTCGTCCGCCATGAGTGCTGCTTCTAAACTTAATATCGGCGTCGGTGGACAAGGGACGGGTCGGCTTCGCTACCTTGACACCCACGTCTGCTTCCACCGGCGGCGGTTTGAACCCGCCATTCCGCTTTCGGCCAGTTCCTGCCGGAAAGGATTGCTGACAGCGCGCGATGCCAAAGGCCCTGGCTCGACGGCGCAAAATGCCCGCGATGACAGGCAAGGGCCGCGTGGGCCGCCCCCGCTAAGAATTCGCTCCCGAGGACAGCGATTCCGGGCAAGTGGGGTTCGAACCACAAGAAGTGCCGACCGGGCCGAAACCGGCCTTTTACCTACGTTTTTGAGTTCCGTACTAAATCGGCCAAGTCAGGAGGTCCGGAGAGAATTGGCCTCCGGAGAGCGATTTTCGGTCGTCTCCGCGCCGGGCCAGTCAACAGGTTTGCCCTGAAAACCCCAGGAAACCTGCCACTCAGCAGGGCTGTCGGTCAGGCGGAGAGCATGGCTCGTATGGGAACTGGCGGAGGAGGTGCGACTGGATGCGAACAACCTCTCGCAGGTTTTCGCTCGGCTTCTCTCGTTGGACCGACCGGCAACGAAACCCGGCGCTCTCCAGCGGCTTATCTCTGCGCCGCTTCAAGGAGACGCCATTAATGCCGACTTACGCATCTAGGCAGTCGGATCGGGAACTGAGTCCCTCTCTCCAGCAAAATATTCGGGAGATCGAGGAACGCCGCCGGCGCGAGTCCCGCGCCGCAACACGTGAGGAGCGTGTCGCGGAGGGCATCACTAGATTTGCTGGCAGCATGGCCTTTGTTTATGTGCACCTCGTCATCTATGGCAGCTGGATCCTAGTGAACCTTGAGGCCGTGCCGGGCTTTCGCCCCTTCGATCCGTCCTTTGTGACGCTGGCCATGGTAGCCTCGGTTGAGGCCATATTTCTCTCGACGTTTGTGCTCATAAGCCAAAATCGCAGCGCCGCGGCTGAGGAGAAACGAGCAGACCTCGATCTCCAGATTAGCATGCTGGCGGAGCAGGAGCTTACTAAGCTTGCACAGCTTGTTGCTAGCATTGCAGAGCATATCGGCGTCGCCGCTCATAAGCACGAGGTGGACGAGATCATGCGTGAGGTGCGGCCGGAAACCATCTTGGACGAGATAGCAGCGCAGCAGCGCAGGAGTGATTAAGCAGCTCCTCGTCCGGCTATTTCAGGTCACCGCTCGGAGGGTCGTGGATCAGGCCATGGCCGCAACAAACTCCCCAGCGTCGGTCAGGGTCCGCAGAAGACCCCGTTCGCATTATCCAGCCTGATACGTAGCATCGCCGCCCTCGCAAGGCTCTCGTCGAACCTTTTTCTACGGATTAATTGTTAGCTCCGGCGTCGTCGCTGCTCCGCCGTCCAGCCGATTGACCGTTCCGGTGGCGCTCGGCACGCGGCGGCGGGTGCGGCGCAAGTCGCCTCCAGCGCGGCCGGCTCACCGTCGGACTACGATAGGGATAAATTGTTCCCCGCCTCGCAGCCGGGCGCTCCCAACCCCAATGGCGAGAGCAGTGGGCAGGCCGCGCGCCAGGCCACCACCATACTGGCTAAGGCGGTCTCCACGGGCGAGTTGCCCGCCGGCGATCGTGACTTATCTGGCGCAGCTCGTGGCGGCCCGCACCAACGTTTCCATGGACGATGCCCGGACGCGTGTGGATCAGACCTTCGCCAAGGCCCGAGAGGCGGCGCGACGGGCGCAGGCAGCAGCGGATGAGGCTTGTAAAGCCGCGGCCAAGTTGGCGCTGTTTACCGCCTTGTCCATGCTGATCGGCGCCTTCGTGGCGGCCGCCGGCGCAGCCTACGGCGACAACCTGCGCGACGATCCGTACTAGCGGGCGGGCTTTCGAACTACAGCCTAAAAGGCGCCGAGGCTCTGAGCTTCGGCGCCGCTTCTGCTCTCGCCAGTCTGAGAAAATTCTGCGCGGCGCAGCAATTCCGGCGACGGCGGCGCGTTTCCTGCGTTTCTCCGAGCATTAATGCGAACAGGAGACATCTAATGCCGAGGGTCAAAACGATCGAGGACCTCTTCTACGATACGCTCAAGGATATTTATTACGCTGAGCGGAAGATCTTAAAGACGCTTCCGAAGATGGCCCGCGCGGCACAGTCGGCGGACCTCAAGGCCGCCTTCCAGAAGCATAAAGCGCAGACCGAGGGCCAAGTTGAGCGCTTGCAGCAGGTCTTCGAAATCATCGGCAAGCGCGCTGTAGGCAAGACCTGCGACGCGATCGAGGGCATCGTCGCTGAGGGTGACGAGATCATGGTGGAATATGGCGGCTCGCCTGCGGTCGACGCCGGCCTCATCGCCGCGGCGCAAGCGGTCGAGCATTATGAGATTACGCGCTACGGCACGCTGAAGCGCTGGGCGCAGGTACTCGGCTACAACGATGCTGTCGCCCTGCTCGACGAGACCCTTCAGGAGGAAAGCCAGACGGATCAGGATCTCACGGTCCTTGCCGATGCTGGCGCCAACGAGATGACTAAGGCGACTTAGACACCTGCGGCCCGGGCGAAACTCCCGGGCCGCCTTTGGCCGGAGAGCCCTGGGAAAACCGGAGCTCGTTTGGAGCTGATGAGACAATTAGGAAGTCATCCGTTTTGAAAGGGGACGCTGACCGGCGGCGGATCCGAGGGGGTAGTCGAACGAATAGGTCACCCGGTGACCGCCAACGCCGGGCACGTGATTAGCGCGATCGGAAGCCATTCCAAGAATGCCGCGTCCTAAGGCTTCCCGCCGCGTTGAGGCGTCAGGAACGATGTGGTGATGTGATGACGGTCACGTTTGAAGCCCAGTCCGCCCAGCGCATTGCGGAGAACGCACGGCGCCTCCTCGCGAGCAGCTATCGTTTAATTGCAGCGAGTAGGACCGCTCAGGCGAACTCCCGGCAAGCCATAGCCGACTCCATGGCGCTGTTGCGACGGCTCCGGGGCGACTAGTGGAACCCTCGTTTGTGGGAAGGATCGCTACATCCAGGCGATCCTTGGAGAGATCAATGCCGACGATTGTCGGCTCGGCGATGGAGCTCATGGCATCCCGTCCTTGCGCAAGCGGGCTTCGAGGCGAGCGGCCCAAGCGACTGTTCGGGTTCCCAGGAAC
>JAQGHZ010000034.1 GCA_028291485.1 Rubritepida sp.
GGCATCCTGCGCGCGACCATGCTGGAAAGCTTTCTGGAGCTTCCCGCGCTGGTGCTGGGCCGCAAGCCGCTCACCAGGCCCCACCGCGCCGTGTCGGTCCTCACCACCACGGGCGGCGGCGGCGCGATGGCCGTGGATGCGCTGGGCGTCGCCGGCATCGAGGCGCGTGCGCCGGACGCCATCGCGACGGAGAAGCTCCAAGCGGTCGGCATGCACCCGCATGGCCGCCTGCTCGACATGACGCTGGCCGGCACCAAGCCCGAACGCATCGAGGCCGCGATATCAGCGCTGGCCGCCGCGCAGGACACCGATGCAGTCATCCCCGTCATCGGCTCCTCCGCGCAGTTCCGGCCTGCCGACGCGGTCGCCGGCATCCTGCGCGGCCGCGACGCGGTGGGCGGGCAAAAGCTGGTCGCCGCCTTCCTGGTGCCGCAGGCCGACGCCTCGCTGCGCCTGCTCGCCGAGGCCGGTATCCCCGCCTTCCGCACGCCGGAGAGCCTGGCGGATGCGATGCGCGCCTATCTCGACTGGCGCGTGCCCGTCCCGCCGGACATCTCGGTGCCGCCCTTCTTCGATCTGGCGGAGGCACCGGACGAGGCCGATGCGCGCGACCTCTTCGCCGCCCTCGGCCTCGCCACGCCCTATGCGCAGATGGCGGATGCGTCCGATATCCCGGAAGGGATGACCTATCCTGTCGCCCTGAAGATCCTGTCGCCCGACATCGCCCACAAGACCGAGGCCGGCGGCGTCGCGCTCAACATCCCCGACGCCGCGGCGCTCGCTGAAGCCGCGGCGAAGATGGAGGCCCGCGTGAAGGTCGCCGCCCCCGAGGCCCGCCTCACCGGCTTCCTGGTGCAACCCATGTCGCGCGGGCTCTCCGAGGTCATCCTCGGCTTCCGCCGCGATCCTTCCGTCGGCCCGGTCGTGCTGCTCGGCGCCGGCGGCGTGCTGGCCGAGCTGCATCGCGACGTGGCGCTGCGCCTGGCCCCCATCGACGAGGCCGGCGCGCGCGAGATGATCGCCGAGGTCCGCGCGCTGCGCATCATCGAAGGCTGGCGCGGCCTGCCGCGCGGCGACGTCGAGGCACTGGTGGCGGCCATCGTCGCCGTGTCACGGCTGGCCACCATGCCCGGCATCGCCGAGGCCGAGATCAATCCCCTGATGATCCACGAGAGCGGCGTCACCGTCGCCGATGCCTGGGTGGTGCTGATATGACCAATCCCCGTCCCCTGATCGAGGCGCGCTTCGGCCACCTCCCCTTCGAGCCGCCGGCCGATATCCCGCCCGCGCTCGCCGCCCTCCTCGATCGCCGCGTCACCCGCCGCTACAAGCCGGACGCCATCCCGGAGCCGCTGCTCGCCACCGTCCTCGCCGCCGCGCAATCCGCGCCGAGCAAGAGCGACATGCAGCAGTTCTCCATCGTCGTGCTCGAGGACAAGGCGCGCATCGCCGCGATCGCCGACTGGATCGGCAGCATGCCCTGGATCAAGGACGCGCCCGTCCTGCTGATCTTCTGCGCGGACGTCCGCCGCAACCGCGACATCACCGCACGCGCCGGCCGCGAGCATGCGAACGACAACCTCGACACCATCCTCAACGCCACCGTGGATTCCGCGCTGGCCATGGGCATGACCATCGCCGCCGCCGACGCCGCCGGCCTCGGCACCTGCCCCATCAGCTATGTACGCAACCATCTGGAGAAGGTCGGGCCGCTGCTCTCGCTGCCCAAGGGTGTCTTCCCCATCGCCGGCCTGACCCTGGGCTGGCCCTCGGCACGCAACGCGCCGAGCGCGCGGCTGCCGCCCTCGGTGGTGATCCATCGCGACCGCTACTCGACCGAGGGCGAGACCGAAGCCCTCGCCGCCTATGACGCCCGGCGCGAGAAGGCCAAGCCCCGCTATCCGGAAGTCCACGGGCCAGCGCCGGAAGGCTGCAGTTGGACCGAGAACGTCGCACGCCAGCTCTCCGTGCCGGAGCGGGCCGGGTTCCGGGCCTGGCTGCGGTCACGTGGCTTCGCGCTTGACTGAGAAACAGAAGCGGGGCGCCGCCCCGCACCCCGCTGGGGTCCGTGGCGGACCCCAGACCCCGCCGTTACAGGACGACAATCCAGGGGGCGCCGATCAAGGAGGGCGCAAGCCGAAGCGGGCCGTGCGGCCGAAGGACGCCGCCAGCCTGATCCTCTGGAAGGACGGGCCAAAAGGCATCCAGATCCTGATGGGACGCCGGCATCACAATCTGCGCTTCATGCCGGGCGTGCTGGTGTTTCCGGGCGGGCGCGTCGACCCGGACGATCATCGCGCACGGCCAATCAGCCCCCTGCCCGCCGAGACGCGGCGCATGCTGGAGATATCCGCGACACCGGCGCGCGCGACGGCGCTCGCCCATTGCGCGCTGCGCGAATTGCACGAGGAGGCCGGCCTCGTCGTGGGGCGCATGGAGGGCGAGAGGCTGCGGCCGGACTTCGCGCCGTTGAGCTATCTGACGCGCGCGATCACGCCTTCGAGCCGGCCGATGCGCTTCCATGCGCGTTTCCTTATCGCGGAGGCGCGGCATGCGACGGGCGAAATTCGCGGCTCGGGTGAGCTGGAGGAGATCCGCTACTTCGCGCTGACGGAGCTGCACGAGCAGCCCGTGGCGAAGATCACGGCGATGATCCTGGCGGAGTTCGAATCCTGGCTGGCGACACCCGCGGCGCAGCGCGTGCACCGCCAGTTCATCCGCATCCAGGGCCGCGACAATCGCTTGCCTGAAAAGTCCTAGGGTCCAGGGATTTGTAATTTCTGCTGGGGGAGTTTGAGCGACTGTGTTTGGGATCAAGCGCTTTTGGCGTGCCATGGCGTGTTGTCCCTGAGGATGGCGTTGAGGATGGTGAGGAGCTTTCTCGCGACGGCGATGAGAGCGACCATCTTGGGCTTTCCGGCGGCGATGAGGCGGTCGCGAAAAGCTTTGAGATCGGGATTGTAGCGGCTGGCGGAGACGGCGCCCATGTAGAGAGCGGTCCTGATGCTGGAGCGTCCGCCGCCGATGAAGCTGCGTCCCTTCCATTTTCCTGACTGCCGGGTCCAGGGGGCCAGCCCGGCCAGGGCTGCGATCTTTCGCCGATCGAGGGTGCCAAGCTCGGGCATCTCGCCGATAAGTGAGCGGGAGATGACCGGCCCGACGCCGGTCACGGAGGTCATGAGTTCCTCCTTCGCCCGCCAGGCCGGGTTGCCCTGCACATCGTCGCGGATCTCGGTCTCGATCTCGGAGAGCTCACGCTGCAGGGCCTCGAGCAAACGGGCGATGCTGCGCAACAGCCGCGGCTCTCGCAGACGCTGCCGTCGCTGCCGCTCGGCCGTCATCATGGCGATGATCTGCCGTCGACGGGCGACGAGATCGGCCAGACGCTGTGTCGCCTCGTCGGGCAGCGGGCGAAGCTGAGGCTTCAGCACCGCCGTGTAACGGGCAATCACGGCCGCATCGATACGGTCGGTCTTGGCCCGCTGGCCGCTCGCCTGGGCAAAGCGGCGTACGCGGGCCGGGTCGACGATGAGCGCCGGCAGCCCGGCCGCGCTCAGGGTGACGACGACCACCGTCTCGTAGCCGCCGGTCGCCTCCAGGGCGATGGCCTGGGGCGACAGAGGCTTCAGGCGGGCCAGCAATTCATCCAGGCCCGCCGCGTCACGAGGCACCCAGAAGGCCTCGTTCGTGGGAAGGATCGCTACATCCAGGCGATCCTTGGAGACATCAATGCCGACGATTGTCGGCTCGGCGATGGAGCTCATGGCATCCCGTCCTTGCGCAAGCGGGCTTCGAGGCGAGCGGCCCAAGCGACTGTTCGGGTTCCCAGGAACAACGGCGGGGGAGCCAGGCTCAAACACGGGCTTGATGGCCCAAGAGGGCGTCGGTCTCCCCGCCGTCACCGCAGGAGGAAGACTACTTGATCCGCCTCCCGTGCCAAGAAACTTACAAGAGGGCGAAGCCCCTTCAATCGAGCTTCCAAATGTCGCCGTCCCTACTCGCCGCGCCTTCTTCTTCCAGCATGATGAGCTGCGCCAGCATGCTGCGTCCCGCGGCGGCGATCAGCTTCGGATCGAGCGGCCCGTAGACTGGCCCGACCAGCGCCTCGACGGTGGAGGGTCCATGCTCGCGCAGCGCGGCCACGATGCGGGCTTCGCGCTTCTGGCGGTGTGCCGCAAGGCCGTCGAGGAAGGGCATCGGGTCGGGCAGGCGCGGGCCGTGGCCGGGGAGGTACAGCGTGTCGATCCCCTCGCGGGCGCGGAGCTTCGCGATGCTCCGCATGTAGGTCCGCATATTGCCGTCGGGCGGGCTGACGACGCTGGTGGACCAGGCCATCACATGGTCGGCGCTGAAGAGGATGCCGGTGCCATCCAGCGCAAAGCAGAGATGGTTGCCGCAATGGCCTGGGGTGAAGAGCGCGGTGAGGGGGCGGCCGCCGATGTCAGCGGTCTCGCCATCGGCGAGCCGGATCTCGGGAATGAAGCTGTGGTCGCCGCCTTCGCCGGGCGTGACGTGCGGGCCGTGGCCGTAGGTGGTGGCGCCGGTGATCTTCTTCAGCGGCTGCACGCCCGGCGAGTGGTCGCGGTGCGTGTGCGACACCACGATCTGCGTGATCGTCTCGCCGCTGGTTGCCGCGAGGATCGCGGCCAGATGCGCCTCGTCCACCGGGCCCGGATCGAGCACGGCGACGCTGCTGCCCGTGCCGATCAGATAGGTGTTGGTGCCGCGGAAGGTGAAGGCGCTCGGATTGTCGCAGATGATGCGACGCACGCCGGGGGCGATGGTCTCGACCTCGCCGGGCACCAGCGCGTCCTCGCGCCGGAAGGGAATGTTCAAGGACGGGCTCCTGACTTCTTTTGAGCGGCGCGGATCATCTCGCGCCGCAGGATGTAGAGGGCGGCGACGACGATCAACCCCGCGCCCAGGAAGGTGGCCCAGCCGGGCTGCTCGCCGAAGAAGATCCAGCCCAGCAGCACCGCCCAGAGGATGCCCGTGTAGGAATAGGCGCCGAGCGAGGAGACCTGCGCGCTGGCATAGGCCTCTGTGAGCATGACCTGGGCGACACCGCCGAAGCCGCCGATCGCGAGCAGGATCAGGAAGACCTCCCAGGAGGGCGTCACCCAGACGAAGGGCAGCGTCAGCCCGGTGAAGACCGTGGTCAGCAGCGACTGCCAGATGACGATGGTGGTCGAACGCTCGGTGCCCGAGAGGCTGCGGACCAGCAGCGTGCTCGTCGCGGAGAAGACGCCATGGATGGTGGCGAGCGCCATGCCGAAGGCGATCC
>JAQGHZ010000073.1 GCA_028291485.1 Rubritepida sp.
GCGGGGCTGCTCGGCGGATTCGGGCGAGGGCGGCACCTCCACGGGGCCGGGCGCTTCCGGGGCCTGGACGGCGTCCGGCGCGGGGGGGTTGGGTGGCGCGTTGGGCTGCGCGGGCTCGGCGCCCTCGCCGACCGCCTCCCCCGAGGCGTCGTCCCAGACGACCTCGACGCCATGCTCGGGCGGCGGAGGCGGCGTGGAGTCGCGGCCGAACCACAGCAGCGCGGCGGCCAGTGCGGCCGCATGGATCAGCGCCGAGGTCGCCGCGGCGAGGGTAAAACGATCGGGCGCCTGGCGGCGCCGCTCCTTCACAGCACGAGCACCCCGCTATGCTTCGCCTTGCCCTCGGGCTCCACATGGATGGTGATCACGGCGTCGCCGAGCTCGGCCTTGAGGGCGGCCTCCACCCGGTCGCAGATCTCGTGCGCCTCCACGACCCGCATGTCGCCGGGCACCACCAGGTGGAACTCGATGAAGGTCCAGCGGCCGGACTGGCGCGAGCGGATGTCGTGCGCCTCGATGGCGCCCTCGGCCTCGGTCGAGACGGTGTTGCGGATGCGCGCGAGCTGGTCCGGCGCCACCGCCTCGTCCATCAGGCTGCCCAGGCTCTCGCGCATCAGCCGGACGCCGCTGAAGAGGATGTTCACCGCCGTCAGCCCCGCCAGGAGCGGATCGAGCCAATAATACCCCGTGACCAGCGCCAGCGAGATGCCCGCCAGGACACCCCCCGAGGTCACCACATCGGCCAGCAGGTGCCGCGCATCGGCCAGCAGCGCCGGGGAGCGCAGCCGTCTGCCGTGGCGGAACAGCACCGAGCACCACAAGCCATTCAGCGCCGTCGCGACGAGCGAGATGATGATGCCGGTCGCCGTCAGATCCGGATGCCGCGCCTCGTTCCAGGCGGACCAGACCTCGCTCAGGATGACGAAGGCCGCGACCAGGATGAGCGCGCCCTCGAGCACGGCGGAGAAATACTCGGCCTTGTCGTGCCCATAGGGGTGGTTTGCGTCCGCCGGCATGGCCGAGAATCGGATCGCCACCAGCGCGGCTCCTGCAGCGGCCACGTTCACCACGCTCTCCAGCGCATCGGCGAACAGGGCCACGCTGCCCGTCAGCCACCAGGCCGCAAGCTTGAGCGCCAGCACGGCGATGGCAACAGCGACGCTGCCCACCGCTAGGTTCACGGCACGGGTCAAATCTCGTTCCAAATGGCTATCGCGGATGACGCTTCTCTAACCCATTCCGGCCGACCCGCGAAGCGTTCCCGATGACATGGAAGCTTCACGAAACTGGCGCATCACTGCAACAGCGGAAGCCTACGCCCCGGCCCATGAATGCAGCCCCCGCTTCCGGCCCCCATTCCGGTCCCGACTCTGGTCCCGACTCTGGCCCCAACTCTGACCCGAACTCTGACCCTGGCTCTGACCCCGACTCTGGCGGTCTCTCGGTCGAGCGGGCGCAGCTGGCGCTCGGCGGCCAGCCGATCCTGCGCGACGTCTCGCTCCATGTGGCCCAGGGTGAGTTCGTGGCCCTGCTGGGCCCCTCCGGCTGCGGCAAGACCACGCTGATGCGGGTGATCGCCGGCATCCAGTCCGCCGATTCGGGACGGGTGCGGATCGGCGGACGCGACGTGACGGCGGCCCATCCGGCCAGGCGCAACGTGGCGATGGTTTTTCAATCCTACGCGCTCTATCCGCATCTGACGGTGGCGCAGAACATCGCCGTGCCGCTGACCATGACCCGGCTGAACGGCTGGCAGCGCATGCCCGTGCTGGGCGGGATGATGCCGGGCAGCCGCGCCGCCCGCGCCGCCATCCAGGCGGATGTGGCGCGGACGGCCGGGCCGCTCGGCCTGTCGCACCTGCTGGACCGCAAGCCGGGGCAGCTCTCCGGCGGGCAGCGGCAGCGCGTGGCGCTGGCCCGCGCCGTGATCCGTGCGCCGGGCGCCTTTCTCATGGACGAGCCGCTCTCCAACCTCGACGCCGCCCTGCGCGTGACCACGCGGCGCGAGATCGTGGAGGTGCATCGCCGCGTCGGCGCCGCGACGCTCTACGTCACGCACGACCAGTCCGAGGCGCTGACCATGGCGGACCGGATCGCGGTGATGCAGGCCGGCGAGATCCTGCAGATCGCCACGCCCGAGGTCATCTACCGCGACCCGGTGAACCTTGATGTCGCTAGCTTCATCGGCAGCCCGCGCATCAACCTGCTGGAGGCCATGGCCGGCGAATCGGGCGAAGTCCGCGCCGCCGGCCAGCCGACGCCGCTACGCACGCCGGCGCGCGGGCCGGTGACGCTGGCCGTCCGCCCCGAGGATTGGGTGCTGGATCCGGACGGCCTGCCCGCCCGCGTCGAGCATGCCGAGTTCCTGGGCGACCACATGCTGGTGCATCTGCGCATCGCCGGGGCGCCGGTCATCCTGCGCGCCGAGGCGGGCCTGCGCGTGACGGTGGGCGAGACCCTGCATCTCGGCTTCGCGCCGGAACGGGCCCTGCTCTTCGGCGCGGACGGCCGCCGCGTCGCGGCCGAGATCCGCGAGCCCGCGCGTGCCTGACACCGGTATCGCCCCTTTCATGGAAGCGGCGCCGAAGCGTCGCCGCGGCGAGGCCGTGGGCGCCTGGCTGCTGACGCTGCCGGCCGTGATCTCCTTCACGGTGCTGCTGCTGCTGCCGACGCTGGCCGCCGTCGCGATGGCCTTCACCGATTTCGAGCTCGGCGTCTGGCCGCCGGCCTGGATCGGCCTGGAGAATTTCTCCGAGCTCCTGGCCGATCGCGGCTTCCGGCAATCCTTCGCCAATACGGTGATCTATGTCGGGCTGGTCGCGCCCGTCTCCGTCGGCCTCGGCCTCGCCTTCGCGCTGCTGATCGAGGCCGGGACACGAGGCCGCGCCTTCTTCCGCGCCGTCTTCTTCCTGCCGGTGGTGTCGCTGACGGTGGCGATGGCCTCGGCCTGGCAATACCTGCTGCACCCGACCATTGGGCCGCTGAACTCCCTGCTGCGCAGCCTCGGCATCGCGGGCCCGGCCTGGCTCTCCTCCTCTGACACGGTGCTGGTCTCGCTGGCCGCGATCGGCGTCTGGGAGAATGCCGGCTTCAACATGGTGCTCTTCATGGCGGGGCTGACCGCCATCCCGCGCGAGCTGCGCGAGGCCGCCTCGGTGGACGGCGCGCGCTCCGCCTGGTCGCGCTTCCGGCTGGTGACCTGGCCGCTGCTCGGGCCGACCACGCTCTTCGTCGTGACCATCACGCTGATCCGCAGCATCCGCGTCTTCGACACGGTGGCGGTGCTCACGCGCGGCGGGCCGAACCGGGCGTCGGAAACGCTGCTCTACACCATGTACACGGAGGGCTTCACCTTCCTCCGGCTCGGCTATTCCGCCGCGATCACGCTGGTGTTCCTGGCGATCGTGCTCCTGCTGATGCTCCTGCAGACGCGGGTGCTGGACAAGCGGGTCCACTATGGCTGAGGAACGCGTTCCCCTCCTCCGCGACCTGCCGCGCCTCGCGCTGCTGAGCGTGCTCGGCCTGCTGATGCTGGCGCCGTACATCTGGATGCTTTCCGCATCCCTGAAGCCGACCGACGAAATCTTCCGGGCGAATCTCGCGTTGATTCCCGAACGCTGGGCCGCCTGGGAAAACTACGGCCGCGTCTTCGCCCAGGTGCCCGTCGCGCGCTACCTGATGAACGGCGTGATCGT
>JAQGHZ010000086.1 GCA_028291485.1 Rubritepida sp.
TCCGTGCGGCGGTCCAGCGCATCCTGGCGGGGCATGAGCCCTTCCCGGCGGTGGCGGTGGACCGGCACTGGAACCTCGTCGCGATGAATGCCGGCGTGGCGCCGTTGCTGACCGGGGTGGACCCTTCCCTGCTCACGCCGCCGGTGAACGTGCTGCGGCTCTCGCTGCATCCGGCCGGCCTCGCGCCTGATATCGCGAACCTCGCGCAGTGGCGCGAGCACCTGCTGTCGCGGCTCGGCCGGCAGATCGCGGAGAGCGGCGATCCGGTGCTCGCTTCCTTGCGTCAGGAGCTCGAATCGTATCCGCACCACGGCGACGAAGCGGTTGACGACGGCCTCGCTTCCTTGGCCGTTCCGCTTCAACTGAAGACCCAGCAGGGCGTGCTGAGCTTCATCAGCACGTCGATGGTCTTCGGTGCGCCGCGCGACATCGGCCTGGCGGAGCTGGCCATCGAGGCCTTCCTCCCGGCCGACGACGCGACGGCGAACGCCCTCAGGCGATAAGCTGCGCCACGAGATCCTTGGCTTGGTAGCCGTCCTTCGTGCCGTCGATGAGGAAAGCCGTGGAGATCGAGTTTCTCGTGCGCAGCGGCAGGATCGCCTGATACGCCGCTGACTCGTACCAGCCCCTGGCGGATGCCATGTCCGCGAAGGCGATGATCACGATGTGGCCGGTCCAGCCCGGTTCCACGACGTCCGGCTCGGCGCCGTGGATCAGGAAGCGGCCCCCAAACGGCTCCAGCGAGGCGTCGATGCGCAGCAGGCAGTCGGCGATCTCCGGGCCGAGCTGGACGTCGTTGAGTTGCGCGATGGCATAGGCGGGCATGGAGGATCTCCGGTCGTTGGCCCGCCCACTTATGCGAAGCCCGCCGGGCCCGCGCGATGACCTGCGAGGTAATCGCGCGCTCGCTTCGACCTCTGCATCTTCGCGCCGTCCGGAATGGCCGGGCGATCGCAAGAGGAGGTTTTCATGACCCATGCGGCCGACATTGCCCAAAGCTACATCGCGCTGTGGAACGAGACGGATGCGGGACGCCGACAGGCGATGCTGGAACAATCCTGGGCGAAGGGTGCGACCTATGCCGACCCGCTGATGAAGGGCCAGGGCCACGCCGAGATCGACGCGCTGGTCGGTGCCGTCCACGCTCGCTTCCCGGGCTTCCGCTTCGACCTGCTGAAGCCGGCCGACGGTCATGGCGACTTCGTGCGCTTCTCCTGGGGGCTGGGGCCGGACCATCCGATCAAGGGATCGGACGTGCTGGTGGTCGAGGGCGGAAAAATCCGGTCGGTGATCGGCTTCCTCGACCAGGTGCCGTCCCCATGAGCTGAAAGCCCGATCGGCCCAACTCCCGCTCGAGGGCCAGGGCGTGTAGGACTGCCCTGGACGCTCGAGCGGCAGGGAGGCCGCGGAATGACCCTATTCACCGCACCACGTCGTTCCCTTCTGGGCCACGCCCTGCTGGCCACGGCGCTCGCCGCGCCGAGTGTGGCGCGCGCCCAGCCCGCCTATCCGGACCGACCGATCCGGCTGATCGTCCCCTTTCCGCCCGGCGGCGGCACGGATGCGATCAGCCGCGAGGTCAGCCAGCGCATGCTGGCCGTGGCCGGCTGGACGGTCGTGCCGGAGAACCGGCCCGGCGCCGGCGGCAATATCGGCCTCGACGCCGTCGCGAAGGCGCCGGCCGATGGCTACACCATCGGCATGGGGCAATGCTCCAACCTCGCCGTGAACCCCTCGCTCTACCGCAACATGCCGTTCGACGGGCTGCGCGACTTCGCCTTCCTCTCGATGCTGGCGATGCAGCCGCTGGTGCTGGTGGTGACGCGGACCTCGCCCTGGCGGACCGTGCAGGAGCTGGCCGCGGCGATCCGCACCTCGCGCGAGCCGCTGAAGGCGGGCCATCCGGGCAACGGCACGCTGGCGCATTTGTCGAGCGAGCTCCTCGGGCAGCGGCTCGGCGCCGAGGTGCTGGTGGTGCCCTATCGCGGTGCCGGTGGTGTGACGGCCGACCTGCTGGCCGGGCGGGTGGACTTCTACTTCTCCAGCCCGCCGCCGGTGCGCGGGCTGATCGAATCGGGGGATCTGCGGGCGATCGCGGTGACCACCGCCGAGCGCTCGCCGGCGCTGCCCCCGGTGCCGACCATGATCGAGGCCGGCTTCGAGAATTTCCTGGCGGTGAACTGGACCGGGCTGGTCGCGCCCGCGCGGACGCCGCCGGAGATCGTGGCGCGGTGGAACACGGAGATCCGTCGCGGGCTGGAGACGCCGGAGATGCGCGAGCGGCTGCAGCAGGATTTCAGTGTGCCGCACGGGTCGACGAGCGAGGAGTTCCGGCGCTTCGTCGAGACGGAGATGGCGAAGTGGGGCGAGATCGTGCGGTCGGCGCGCATCGAGCTGGGGTAGTTGCGAGGGGCTCTGCCCCTCGGTCTTTCTTTAACCGTGCATGCCGTGATCGCGCGAGTGGAACTGCTCAACGTACTATCCGTGCGAATGAATCATTTCCGATGGCCACCGGCGGGCCGTCAGAACGAAGGCGGGCAAACTTGGGCCCGGGCCCGGTGTCGAACGAAATGGGCGGAGCTTCGCTATCCCGACCGTGCGGCTCCAGATTCACGCCGCCGGCGATCAAGGTCGCGCATACGGTCCTGGGCCGCGCGGACCAAGCGCTCCTCGCGAGAACAGCGGGCGCTGAGCTCGGGCGTGTCGAGACCCATGATCCGGACTCGTTCGGTGCCACAGGCCAATGTGTCGCCGTCCATCCTTCTATGCCGGCCCAAGCGCCCACAACGGACCGAG
>JAQGHZ010000088.1 GCA_028291485.1 Rubritepida sp.
AGCGCGCGGCTGATCGAGCTTTGGGAGAAGCTGTCTGCGGTGCTGCCAGAACCGCGCTCCTGCGAGCTCGCAGCCGGCCTGGCGCTCGACCTTCTCGAACGCAGAGAGTGGGACCTCGCCATCCAGGTTCTGGATCGGGCGGTGCGCGATTCACCCTCGGCACCCGGCGTCGTCGCCGAGCTGGGACGTCTGCTTCGCAAGACGCCCGGAAACGCCAATCTGCCCCTGATGCAGGTGCTCGCCTATCTCCGTGCCGAGGCCCCACCCGCTGCGTTGATGCGCGCCGCGAAGCGTGCCGAGGCCCCGGCCGAAGCGGCGAAACCCGCCACGCCGGCCGACACCTCCGAACGCGAGGCCGCGCTCACCGCGGCGAAGATACTCGGTGCATCGAATACGCCCGGCGCACTCGCGATCCGGCACGTGGCCTTCCATGGCATGCCGGGCGACATGAAGTTCCGCCAACTCCATACCGCACTGCAGTCGTGCATCGAGCTCAGCCTGCCGTCGCTGGCCGAAGGCTTGGCGCCATTCGTACCCGGCGCGCGGATCATCGAGATCGACGGCTCACTCACGCTCAACGCCACGCTGCTTCGCGCGCTGGGTGCCCAGAGCTATGTCGGCATCGTCAGCGAGGCTGACCGCGTCCGCCGATCCTTCCGCAACCCGCTCACCTTGGCGCGCGTGCGCTCGTCGTTTGCCGCGACCGACCTCGAGGGGCTGGACCCAGCGATCTCCTTCGTGAGCGAGGTCGGCCCGGAACTCAGCCGCTCCGCGGACCTGGTCATCGCGCGGCCCGATCCGGTGGCCGATGCACTCGACCGCGCCGTCGAGGTCGCCCTCGGTCTGCTTAAGCCTGGCGGCCGACTGATCCTGTACTGGCGCAATCCGCGCAGCTGGTCTGGCCATGGACGCGTGCCGCAGACAGTGGTCGAGATGAAACCGAAGGATGCCGAGCAGGCGAAGGTCATGGATTGGGCCCACCTGGCCGGCATCCGCGCTTCCGTCCCCAGCTTCGCCCAGGTGCGCGGCCGTCTGGAAAGTCAGTTCATCATCGAGGGCAGGACCGAGGAACTCGACGACCCGGCCGCGGTCATACGCCTCACGCCGCGCCTTCGCCGCTCTCATCCGAAGCTCGAATCGGCGGACTTCACCATGCGAATGGTGGCCGTGACGGCCCGGGCCCGGCCGTAGCCGGCTTAGCCCCTCGGCATGGTCAGGAGATGGCGGAGCAGGCTCGCGTAGCCCTCCGCATCGTCCAGGGCGACATGGGAATGCGGGTGTCCACCGAGCCAAGCGTCCGGATAACGCTTGGCGGTGCAGTCAGCATAGCTGAGGCCGGTGCGCCCCATGGCGAAAGAGCCGAGATCGATCCCGCCTCCCGCGAAGAGCCGATCCTCGCTGCGCGGCGCGCGCAGCAGGCGGATGCCGCCGAAGCGCCGAAGATACCAGTCTATCCAGATGCCGTCGAAGGCCAGGGGATAGCCGACGAAGACGGCGGCTCCGGCAAAACCTCGCACCCATTCGACGAGCCGCGCCATCGCCACCTGCGGCGTAAGGCGGTCCCGCATCGTAGCAGACCATGCGGCCGGCTCCGTCTCCCACCAGGCCATCGTGCCGGCATCGCTTTCATGGCCCTCCAGCGGCTCGATGTTCAGCGCCAGATGGCCGAGGCGCATGCCGTCACTGCTGCAGGCCACCGATGCGAGGCTGATCATCGAGTGGATGCCAGGGTCCGGACCGTCCGTCTCGATATCCGTCACGAAAAAGATCGGTGCCTGCTCCAAATGAATTCTCCATCAACCCCGGCTCTCGTTGCGATGGGCGCCATCGATCTTGCGGCCGCGGTTCGGGGCGATCACCGCCCTGGCCCCCATCTCAGCGATGATGGCCCGCAAGGCGTTGCTATCATAGGCTTCGTCGGCCACCGATCGGACTGCCAGTTTGACCGTCGAGAAGGGCGGATGGCCATCAAGGTCAACGCCAGATTCAGAGTGATTGCCTCGTTCTGCATCGTTCCTCCAGGGCCCGGCGATCTCCCGGCCAAGCCCCGCTGCAATGAGTTGCGTCGCCACAATTTACCGTGCATTTGAGGGGCGCATCGTTTGCGTCCGTCGACGAGGAGCCTGACACGCCATGCCCCCTCACAGTCGTACAAGCGGCAGGCGGAGATTCGGAAACGGTCGACATCTCCTGCGCTCTTCGACAGCGAGAAGTCGCTCCATTCCCGCTTGGCGAACGGCTCTACCGGCGGCAAAACTTCTCAATGCTGCCGGGGCTGGCAAGCGGCGATGACGGTCCCTGATCTTAGTCGACGGATTCAAATGGGCCCCACGCAACAGCTCCTCGAATATCCCTTTGAAATGCGGCCAGGGCGGTTCCGGATAAAGGAGGGAAGCTATGAGCAGTGAGATCTTATCATCCGGCCCGAGAGCGCTCATCGGGGAAGATGGCTGGCTGTTCCTGGAGAATGACAAGAACGACAGCGTGGGTCAGTACACCGGCCAGGTGCCGCTGGGCGTGGGAGCCCTGGCGCAATGGCTGGCCATGCTGAGCGACTTGAAAGCCCTGGGCACGCAATGCGGGTTCCAGCACGTGCATCTGATCGCGCCGTCGAAGGAAGCGGTTTACGACCAATGGTATCCGCACCGCGAACGGCGTTCGGACAAGCGGCCTGTCGACGAGCTCCTGCGGAGCGTGCCGGCCGATGCCCCGATCATCTATCCTTCGACCGAACTCCGGGCCGCCGACCGCATGCCCGTCTTCGACAAAGGCGATACCCATTGGAATGGGTACGGCTCCTTCATCGCTGCTCATTCCGTGCTCCGAAAGCTCGGCCGGCCAGATGCCCTCTCCTTCGACGACTATGAGTTCCCGATGCGCCTGAAGTCGGGCGACCTCGACAGCAAGCTGGTGCCCCAGAAGACCGAGCAGCGAATCTATGCCGAACCGCGGTCATCGGTG
>JAQGHZ010000213.1 GCA_028291485.1 Rubritepida sp.
TCCTGGTGGACGTCGAGGCTCGTGAACTGGAAGTGCGGCACCTCGTCGCGCGGTTCGCAGAGGGAGACGAAGCCCTGCTCGATCGCGATCCGGTTCAGCGGCGCGCCCTGCAGGCCGGCATCGATCCCGCCGCTCCGCAGCAGGTCCCAGCGGGCGAGGATCGGGCCGCAGGGGACCAGCTCGTAGTCGGCCGGCCAGTGGAGCCCGCGCGCGGCGAGCAGCTTCATGATGAGCGAGGAACTGCCGGCGCGCAGCGAGGACACGCCGATCTTCTTCCCGCGCAGCCCTTCCAACCCCTCGATTCCGGCGCGCGCGATCAGCGAGAAAGGCAGCTTGTTCACGTTACCGCCGATGATCGCCGTGCGGCCGCCGGACTCGGCATCCAGGATCACGTGCTCGGTCACGCCATAGGCCAGCTGTGCGCGCCCATCGCGCAGCCGAGCGGCCACCTCTTCGATGCCCTCGATGTGGTCGATGGTGACGTCGAGCCCTTCGGCCGTGAACAGCCCGGCCGTACGCGCGATCCACAGGGGCAGGTTGAAGTAGTTGCGCGAGACGACGGCGACGGTCAGGCGCCTCATGCCGGCTCCTCGTCGCCGCCGATGCCGAGATAGGCGCGCTGCACCTCGGGGCTGCGGGCCAGCTCGTCGGCCGGGCCTTCCAGCACGGAGCGGCCGGTCTGGATGACGTAGCCGCGATCCGCGATCTCCAGCGCCAGCTCCACCGACTGTTCGGCGATGAGCAGGGTCAGGCCCTCGTCGCGCAGCACCTGCAGCTTCTCGTACATCATCTCGACGATGGCCGGCGCCAGGCCGAGCGAGGGCTCGTCCAGCAGCAGCAGGCGCGGCGCGCTCATCAGCGCACGGCCCACGGCCAGCATCTGCCGCTCGCCGCCCGAAAGCGTGCCCGCCTCCTGCCGGCGCCGCTCCTTCAGCTTGGGCAGGAAGGCGAAGACCTTCTCCAGCAGCTCCGCCTCGCGCTTGCGGTCGCGCAGGGGCGTGGCGCCGAGGCGCAGGTTCTGCTCCACCGTCTGGTTGACGAAGAGCCGCCAGCCCTCCGGCGCCAGCGCCAGGCCGCGCCCGACCACGGCGAAGGCCGGCTGGCCGGCGATGGACGCGCCCTCCCACAGCACCTCGCCCCCGCTCGGCCGCACCAGGCCGATGATGGCGTTCAGCACCGTGGTCTTGCCCGCGCCGTTGGAGCCGAGCAGCGCCACGACCTCGCCCTTGCGGACCTCCAGCGAGACGTCGGAGACGCCCACGAGATCGCCGTAGCGCACCTCCAGGTTCCGCACGCTGAGCAGCGCATCGCTCATGCCCCGGTCACTCATGCTCGTGCCTTCCGGCTGAGGCTGCGGCCGAGATAGGCTTCGATCACGCCGGGATCCTGCACCACCTCGCGCGGCGGACCCTGGGCGATGACCTTGCCCTGGTGGAAGACCACCGCGCGATCCGCCAGCGACAGGATCACCTCCATCACATGCTCCACGATGACGAGCGTGATGCCGCGCGCGTGGATGCGGCGGACCAGTTCGATCGCGGCGCGCACCTCGGTCGGCGTCAGGCCGGCCAGGGCTTCGTCGAGCAGCAGGATCTCGGGTTCCGTCGCCAGCGCACGGGCGATCTCCAGCCGCTTGCGCGCCGGTGTGCCCAGGCTGCCGGAGCGCGCCTCCGCGATGGGACGCAAGCCGGTGAAATCGATCACCTGCTCGGCCGCGGCCGCGGCGTCGGCGGTGCGCGGATGCCGCAGGAAGGCGCCGACCATGACATTCTCGCGCACGCTGAGATCGTCGAAGACCGCAGGCACCTGCCAGCTTCGCCCGAGGCCGAGCCGCGCATGCTCCTCGGGCGAGGCGCGCGTGACGTCGTGGCCGCGCAGATGGATGCTGCCCGATTGCGGCTGCCGGTCGCCGGCGAGGCAGTTGAAGAAGGTGCTCTTCCCCGCCCCATTCGGCCCGATCAGGCCGATGATCTCGCCCTTGCCGATGGTGAGCGAGGCGCCGTCGACGGCACGGAAGCTGCCGAAGGCGACGACGATGTCGCGTGCTTCGAGGAGCGGTGCGTCAGCCGGCACGGCGCGCCCTCCATGCCTGAAAGCGGGACAGGATCTCGGCCAGCCCGCCCGGCGCGAAACGGCTGATGAAGACGATGATGGCGCCGTAGACGACATAGGTGATGCCCGTGCCGCCGCCGCCGAACATGGCGTTGGTGATCTCCTCGAGCGGCACCAGGATCGCCGCGCCGACGAGCGGGCCGAACAGGGTGCCCGCGCCGCCCAGCGCCGCCGCGATGACCATCTTCACCGAGAGGAGGATGCCAAAGCCACTGTCCGGGTCGACGAAGCCCAGCATCGCCGCATAGAGCGATCCGGCCACCGACGTGAAGCCGGCCGACACCAGGTAGGCGTACATCTTGTAGCGCTGGGCCGGCACGCCGAGGCTACGCGCCGCCCTCTCCTGCCCGCGGATCGCGCGGAGGTAGAAGCCCATGCGCGAGCGGTTCATCCACCAGGTGAAGAGCAGCAGAACCGCCAGCACGGTGCCGAAGATGTAGTAGTAGGGCAGCGGGCTGATAAAGGAGAGGTCCAGCACGGAGCGCGGCATCGCCGGCCCCGAGACGCCCACCGCGCCGCCGAGCACCGGGGCGTTCGTCACGATGATCCGCGCGAGCTCGGCCAGCGCGATGGTCGCCATCGAGAAGTAGTGCCCCTTCAGCCGCAGGGTCGGCCCGCCGACGACCAGCGCCAGCAGCAGCGACAGCGCGATGCCGAAGGGCGCGCCGAGGATCGGCGCCCATTCGAACCAGGTGAAGCCGAGCAGCGAGGCATAGGCGCCGCAGCCGAAGAACAGCACGTGCCCGATGGAGATCTGCCCGGCATAGCCGCCGACGAGGTTCCAGGCCGAGGCCGAGAGCGCCGCCAGCATCACCAGCGCGCCGACGCGCTGGTAGAACTGGTCCTCCACGAACAGCGGCCAGGCCAGCAGGGCCGCCACGACCAGCACGGCAAAGACCCAGCGGCCCGCGAAGCGGGTTGCGGCAGGCATCATCACGGCGCTCACGCCTTGCCCAGCAGGCCCTGCGGCCGGAACCACAGCACGGCGAGGAAGAGGATGAAGACCACCACGTCCTTGAAGGCCGGACCGATCCAGAAGGAGGTCAGGGATTCGATGACGCCGATGGTGAGCCCCGCCACCAGCGCCCCCGGCACGGAGCCGAAGCCGCCCAGGCACACCACCACGAAGGCGATCAGCGCCAGCGACTCACCGACCATCGGCGAGATGTAGAAGAACAGCGCGATCAGCGCGCCCGCCACGCCCGTGCAGGCCGCGCCGAGCCCCCAGGCCAGCGCCTGCATCGGGTCGGGGCGGATGCCGACGAGCATGGCGGCACTTCGATCCTCGGCCACTGCCAGCAATCGGCTGCCGAGCGCGGTTCGCGTGAGAAGCATGTGCAGCCCGATGGTCAGCGCGAGCGCGGCAAGGCCTGCGACCACCCTCGAGGGTTCGAGCCGCAGGCCGGCGAAGGTCTGCACCTCGCCCAGCAGGTTCTCGGGCAACGAAAGAAAGTTGGCGGAGAAGATCCAGAGGGTGGCGTAGCGCAGCACCAGCGCGAGGCCGAAGGTGCCCAGGATCTGCGCCAGCATCGGCCCGCGCATCACGTGGCGCACCAGCCCGTAATAGACGAGCACCCCCAGCAGGAAGAGCGCCATCGCCGCCAGCGGCACGAAGAGCTCCGGCCCCAGATGCAGGGCCGTGAAGGCGATGAAGGCGACGTACATCGCGATCATGACGAAGTCGCCATGGGCGAAGTTCACCACGTTCATCATGCCCCAGATCAACGTGAGGCCCGAGGAGAACAGCGCATAGACGGCTCCCACCAGGAAGCCGTTCAGGACGACCTGCGCGAGAATCATGCGGCGATCATTCCCAGCCCCGATAGGGCAGTTGGAGCGGCGCCGTGGCCGTCGCCTCGGGGTAGACGGAGACGTATTCGCGGCCGCGCAGCTGCACCAGCAGCACGGAGGCGAGCGTGTTCTGCCCCTTGTCGTCGAAGCGCACGCCGCGGTAGCCGATCATCAGCTGCTCGGCCTTCAGGTCGGTCGCGCGCAGCGCCGCCTGGATCGCGGCCGGCTGGGTGGAGCCCGCGCGGTTGATGGCGTCGCACAGCACCAGGAAGCCCTGCATGATGCGGGCCGTCGTGTCGTCCATCTCGCGGCCGGTGCGGGCCTTGTAGAGCGCGTTGACCTTGAAGGAATTGCTGCCCGCGTGGCTCGGATCGAAGGCGCTGCGGTTGATGACGCCCTGGGCGATGTCGCCCGCCGTCTGCAC
>JAQGHZ010000205.1 GCA_028291485.1 Rubritepida sp.
GAGATGGCCTGCTTCCTCGTCTCCGAGCAGGCGAGCTGGATCACCGGGCAGGTTTATCACGTGAACGGTGGTCTCTACATGCCATGAGCGGCACCGATGACGATGACGATGACGATGAGGGCCCGCCCGGCGTCCCCCCCGGCACGCCCTTCTACATGACGCCCGACGGCTATGCGGCGCTCCAGGCCGAGTTGCACGAGCTCTGGCACGGCGAGCGTCCCAAGGTGACGGAGATCGTCTCCTGGGCCGCGGCGCTGGGCGATCGCAGCGAGAATGCGGACTACCAGTACGGCAAGCGCCGCCTGCGCCAGATCGACAGCCGCGTGCGCTTCATCCGCCGGCGGCTGAGCCGTTCGGAGGTGGTGGATCCGCACGATCAGAAGCGGCGCGATCAGATCTTCTTCGGCGCCACCGTCACCTATGCGCGCGAGGATGATTCCGAGACCACCGTGACCATCGTCGGCATGGAGGAGGCGGTGGCCGAGCTCGGCCGCATCTCCTGGGTCTCGCCGGTGGCGCGCGCGCTGCTGGGCAAGCGGCAGGGTGACGTCATGAAGCTGCGCACGCCCTCGGGCGTCGAGGAGATCGAAGTGGTGAAGATTTTTTATCCGGTGCGGGAAGCATGAGCGAAACAGCCGCCGTCATCGGCATGGGCCTGATGGGCTGCGACATCTCCGCGATTTTCCTGGCCGGCGGATGGCGCGTGGTGGCTCAGGAACCCGCTACGGAATCCTGGCCGGCCAAGCGCGAGCGCGTGCGGCTCTCGCTCACCCAGCTCGGCGCCGATCCGGCGCTGGAAGCGGGCCTCACGCTCTTCGCCGCCATCGGGGAGATGCCCTTCGGCGAGGCCGCCTGCGTGATCGAGGCCGCACCCGAGCGGATGGAGCTGAAGCGCCAGGTCTTCGGCGCGCTGGACACGATGGTCCCGGCCGGCATCCCCATCGGCTCCAACGCCTCGGGCTATCGCATCACCGACATCTCCAGGGACTGCGCGACGAAATCGCGCATGTGCAACCTGCACTTCTTCCTCCCCGCGCATCTCGTCCCCGGCGTCGAGGTCGTGAAGGGGGAGGCGACGGAGAATTGGGTCGTCGACCGCTTCTTCGGCATCATGGAGAGCCTTGGCCGCATGCCCATCCGCGTCTCGCGCGACGAGCCGGGCTTTCTCGCCAACCGCATCCAGCATGCGCTGATGCGCGAGGCCTTCTCCTGCATCGATTCCGGCCTCGCCACGGCCGAGGATGTGGACCGCGCCGTGCGCTACTGCTTCGGCTTCCGCTACCTCGCGGCCGGGCCGATCCTCCAGAAGGAGCTGGCCGGGCTGGAGACGCAGCTGGCCGCGGCCGCCACCATCTATCCGAGCCTGAACACGAGCCCCGAGCCCTCCCCGGGCTTGGCCAAGCTGGTCGCGGAGAACCGCCTCGGCCCGAAGACCGGCCGTGGCTATCGCGAATGGCCGCCGGAGAAGACGGCCGCCGAGCGCGCCCGCTACGAGCGCGTGCTCGCCGCCGCCCAACCCCTGCTGCGCGACGAAGTATGAGGAAGTCCCGCGTCGTCCTGGTGCTGGGCACGACGCAGACGCTCGCATGGGCCGGCAGCTACTACCTTCCGGCCATCCTCGCCGCCGCGATGGCGCGCGACACGGGCGTGACCACGGCGACGGTCTTCGTCGCCTTCTCCTGCGCCATGCTGATCTCGGCCCTGCTGGGGCCGCGCGTCGGCGCCGTCATCGACCGGCAGGGCGGGCGAGGGGTGCTTGCCGCCTCCAACCTGGTTTTCGTTGCCGGGCTTGCGCTGCTGTCCCTGGCCTCGGGGCCTGTCACGCTCTTCCTGGGCTGGCTGGTGATGGGGCTCGCCATGTCGATGGGCCTTTACGAGGCGGGCTTCGCCGCCCTGGCGCGCCTCTACGGCAAGGATGCGCGGAGCGCGATCACCGGCATCACCCTGCTGGGCGGCTTCGCCAGCACCGTCGGCTGGCCGCTGACGGCGGCGATGCAGGCCGAATGGGGCTGGCGCGGCGCCTGCCTGGGCTGGATCGCGATCATGCTGCTCGTGGCCTTGCCGCTGAACCTGCTGCTGCCGCGCGCCGGGGCGAAGGAGGCCGTGGCGCCGAAGCCCATGCCGACCGCCGCCGTCCGCGAGACGCGGCGTTCGGCGCTGCTGATGGCCGCCATCTTCTCGGTGAGCTCCTTCACCGCCGCCGCACTCGGCGCGCATCTGCCCGCACTGCTGTTGGCGGCGGGCGCGACCCCGGCCGCCGCCATCGCCGCGGGCGCGCTGCTCGGCCCCGCCCAGGTGGGCGCGCGGCTGCTGGAATTCACGTTGCTGCGAAAGGCGCATCCGCTGCTCTCGGCCAAGCTGGCTCAGATCAGCCATCCGGTTGCCGCGGCGCTGCTGCTCATCTTCGGCGCGCCGGCGGCCGTGGCCTTCGCCGTGATCCACGGCGCGGGCAACGGCATCCTGACGATCGTGCGCGGCACGCTGCCGCTCGCGGTCTTCGGCGCGGCGGGCTACGGCGCGCGGCAGGGGATGATCGTGGCGCCGGGGCGCTTCCTGTCCGCGCTCGCCCCCGCCGTCTTCGGCTTCTTCGTCGAGGGCTATGGCGTGGCCGCGCTCTGGCTCACCATCGGCCTCTCGGCCGTGGCCTTCATCGGCCTGTACTGGCTGCGCGTTCAGCCAGAATCCGAAGAAGCGCCGCGTTGAACTCCTCCGCCGCCTCGTAGGCGACCCAGTGCCCGGCCCCCAGGACCACATGGGAGAGCAGGGTGGGGTCGATCTCGCGCAGCACGTCCAGCCGCGCCAGCACGTTCGGCCAGGCCACCGTGTCCATCTCGCCCCAGATGCCGTTGAGCGGTGCCTTCACCTGCATCAGCGCCTCCTTCAAGCTGGTGCCCGAGGCGAAGCCCCGGCTGCGGACGCGCGCGTGCTGGGTGTTGTATTCCTGGATGTCGAGCGCGGTGTCGTCGATCTTCGTGCGGTCGCGGATCATCAGCCGCGCGAGGTTCTCCGCATTGGCCGCGCGCCGTGCGGCGCCCTCCTTGTCGCGCACCTTGAGCAGTTCGAGCGGCGGGCGTGGCAGCCCCAGCGACGCCGCGCCCACCACGGTTACGCTGCGCACATGGTCGCCCTCCAGCACGGCGAGGTGGCCGCCGACATTGGCGCCGAAGGAGAAGCCCGCAAGGTGGTAGCGCCGGTCCGGACCGAGCAGCGTCTCGAGCCCGGCCGCGAGCGGCGCGGCGACGTCGAAGATGTTCTTCGGGTCCGTCGGCATGGCGCTTTCGCCGAGGCCGGGGATATCCGCCGCGATCACGCGGTAGCGCGCCGACAGCGCGTCGATGTTGCGCAGCCAGTGCCGCCAGCT
>JAQGHZ010000217.1 GCA_028291485.1 Rubritepida sp.
GCCGCGATCCTGCAGGCCGAGCGCCGCTGGGAGTATTACGAGCCCTACCTGTCCGCGGCGGATCGCCGCGTGGGCATCATGGGCATGGGCGCCATGGGCCAGCGCACGGCCGAGATGCTGCGCGGCCTCGGCATGCAGGTTCAGGGCTGGTCGCGCTCCCGCAAATCCATTCCGGGCGTGCAGAGCTTCGCCGGCACGGCCGAGCTGGACGAATTCCTGACGAAGACCGACGTGCTGGTCTGCCTGTTGCCCTCCACCCCGGAAACGGACGGGCTGATCGCCGCGCCGCTCCTCTCCCGTCTGCCGCGGGGCGCCGGGCTGGTGCAATCCGGGCGGGGCGCGCAGCACGTGCTGCCCGATATCCTGGCTGCGCTCGATTCCGGCCAGCTCTCCGGCGCGGTCATCGACGTCTTCGCCCCCGAGCCGGTACCGCCGGAGGATCCCGTCTGGACGCATCCCGGCGTGATCGTCACGCCGCACCTCGCCAGCGTCCCGAACCGTCCCGAGCGGGCCCGCTACGTCGCCGCCGCCATCCACGCCCTCCGGCGCGGCGAGGGGCTCCCAAACCTTTACGATCACGCACGAGGCTACTGACATGTCCCTGACCGCCCCCTTGCCGCCCCCGCCGGTGAAGCCGGATTCCTCCCACGTCCAGACCGAGCAGGAGATCCGCGAGGACCTCGCCGCCGCCTATCGCCTGGTCGCGATGTTCGGCATGACGGACCTGGTCTTCACCCATCTCTCCGCGCGGCTGCCGGGCGAGGGGCACCGCTTCCTGGTGAACCCCTACGGGCTGCTCTTCGAGGAGATCACCGCCTCCAGCCTCGTGGAGGTGGATGCCGAGGGCGAGCCGAAGCAGGCCACCACCTGGCCGGTGAATCCCGCCGGCTTCGTCATCCACTCCGCCGTCCATCGCGAGCGGCACGATGCCATGTGCGTCATGCACACGCACACGCTGGCCGGCATGGCGGTGGCGGCCCAAAAGGGCACGCTGCTGCCGCTCAACCAGATGAGCATGGAGTTCGACGGCCGCGTGGCGATCCACGGCTACGAGGGCATAGCGGCGGACGACAACCTCTCCGAGCGCGACCGGCTGGTGCGGGACCTCGAGGACAAGCCCTGCATGATCCTGCGTCATCACGGGCTGATGACGGTAGGGCCCACGGTCGCGGCGGCCTTCTACTGGATGTATTATCTGGAGCAGGCCTGCCGCATTCAGCTCGCCGCGCAGTCCTCGGGCGCCGAGCTCGACCTGCCGTCGACGCAGACCGTCCAGCGAACGCGCGCGCAGTCCTCCACTGGGCCGACCAAGGGCTGGCTGCCCTGGCAGGCGCTGCGCCGGAAGCTGGACCGCGAGCAGCCGGACTATCGCCATTGAGTGGCGCTGCCGGCCATGCCCTCGCCATCCGCGGGCTGACCAAGCGCTATGGTGCCTTCACGGCGGTGGACGACGTCTCGCTGGACGTGGCGCAGGGCCAGTTCCTGACGCTGCTCGGCCCCAGCGGCTCGGGCAAGACGACCATCCTCATGGCGGTGGCGGGCTTCGTGGAGCCCACCGCCGGCGCCGTGCTGCTGGATGGGCGCGACATCACGCCACTGCCGCCGGAGCGGCGCGAGTTCGGCATGGTCTTCCAGGGCTATGCGCTCTTCCCGCATATGAGCGTGGCGGAGAATGTCGGCTTCCCGCTGCGCGTGCGCGGGCAGTCGCGCGCCGACCGTGACGCGAAGGTGCGGGCGGCGCTCGACCTCGTGCAGCTGGAGAAATTCGCCGACCGGCTGCCGCGCCAGCTCTCGGGCGGGCAGCAGCAGCGCGTGGCGCTGGCGCGCGCGCTGGTCTTCGATCCCACGTTGCTGCTGCTGGACGAGCCGCTGTCCGCGCTGGACAAGAAGCTGCGCGCCGAGCTTCAGGAGGAGCTGAAGGCGCTGCACCGCCGCATCGGCCGCACCTTCGTGAACGTCACGCACGACCAGGAGGAGGCGCTGTCGCTGTCGGACACCATCGCCATCCTCAACCATGGCAAGCTGGTGCAGGTGGGCGGGCCGACGGCGCTCTACGAGCGGCCGCGCACGCGCTTCGTCGCGGATTTTCTCGGAAAGTCGAATTTTCTGGAGGGCACCGTTCGGGAGTCCACGCTGGACGGCTTCGCGCTGGAGGCGGGCGGAGCCCGGCTGCAGGTGAAGCTGACGGCGCCCGCCTTTCCGCCGCCCGGCGGCTCGGTTGTCCTGCTGTCGCTGCGACCGGAAAAACTCGCGCTGCTGGCCGAGGGCGAGACGGCGGACAACATGGTCGAGGGCACCATCCGCGCCTGGTCCTATCTCGGCGCCGGCTTTTCGCTGGTGGTGGCGACGGAGCATCTCGGCGAGATCCGCGCCGTGCTGCCCGCCTGGAAGGCCGCCATCGCGCCGGCCGAGGGCCTGCGCCTTCGCCTCGGCTGGGCCGCCGACGCCGCCGTCCCCGTCGAGGAGGATGCCCCCCCCGGAGACACGACGTGACGCGCACGGGCCTCGGCTGGTGGGTGCTGATCCTGCCGGCGGTGCTGCTGTTGCTGGTCTTCTACATCGCGCCCATCGCGCAGGTGCTGGCGATCAGCTTCTCCGAGCCCGAGCCCGGCTTCGGCAATTACGAACGGCTCTTCACCTCGGAGAGCGTGCAGCGCGTGATCCTCACCACGCTGCGCATCTGCCTCATCACCACGGTGCTGGCGCTGCTGCTCGGCTTCGCCGTCGCCTACGCCATCACCCTGGCCAGCCCGCGCGCGCGGAGCTGGTGGATGCTGGCCGTGCTGGTGCCGCTCTGGATCTCCGTCCTCGTCCGCGCCTTCGCCTGGGTCACGCTGCTGCGCCGGCAGGGGCTGGTGAACGACACGCTGATGAGCTGGGGCCTGATCTCCGAACCGCTGCCGCTGGTCTGGAACGAATTCGGCATCCTCGTCGGCATGGTGCACTACATGGTGCCCTTCGCGGTGCTGCCGATGCTCTCGGCCATGCGCGAGATCGACCCGCGCCTGCTGGCCGCGGCGCGCGGGCTCGGCGCCTCGCGCGGGCAGGTCTTCCGCCAGGTCTTCCTGCCGCTCTCCATGCCGGGCGTGATCGCCTCCGGCGTGCTGGTCTTCATCTTCTCGCTGGGCTTCTACATCACCCCGGCGATCCTCGGCGGCGGCAAGACGCTGATGGTCGCGGAGTGGATCAGCCTGCAGATCCTCGACCTCATCCGCTGGGGCCTCGGCACCATGATGGCGACCATGCTGATCGTCGCGATCCTGGTGACGCTGGCGGTCTTCTCCCGCGTCGTGGACCTGCGGCGCATGTTCGGGGCGGGCGGCTGATGCACGGAACCTATGGCGCCGGCCCCGCCGGTCGCGGAGTGGCCTGGATTACGGCCATGTATCTGGTGCTGCCCATCCTGATCGTGATCCCCGTGGCGCTGACCGACCAGCGCTACCTCTCGCTGCCGCAGGAGGGGATCAGCTTCCGGCATTTCGCGACGGTGCTGACCTCCGAGGAGTGGCTCGGCTCCATCTGGCAGTCCTTCACCATCGCGGTCGCGGCCACGGTCCTGGCGGTGACGGCGGGGACGCTCTGCGCCATCGGCTGCTGGCGCATCTCGCGCCGCTCGACCGACCTCATCCGCGTGCTGATGCTGCTGCCGCTGATCATCCCCTCGATCGTCTATGCGATCGGGCTGTACCGCTACTTCGGCCCGCTCGGCCTGCTCGACCGCTTCCTCGGCGTGGTGCTCGCGCATGGCGTCACGGGCATCCCCTATGTCGTCATCACGGTCTCGACGGCGCTGGCCGGCTTCGATCCGCGGCTGGAGCAGGCGGCGCGCAGCATGGGCGCCTCGCTCTCGCAGACGCTGCGATGGGTGATCCTGCCGCGCATCATGCCGGGCATCGTCTCGGGCGCGATCTTCGCCTTCGTCCACTCCTGGGACGAATTGGTGATGGTGCTCTTCATCGCCAGCCGCGAGGTCTTCACGCTGCCGCGCCGCATCTGGGACGGCATCAACGAGAACCTCGACCCCGCCATGGCGGCGGTGGCGGTGCTGCTGGTCGGCTTCACGCTGCTGCTGTTGCTCGGCGACCGCGCGTTGCGGCGACGGACCGAGGCGGGGTGACCGGCAGGCCGGACTCCGTCCAGGCTGCTGACTCAATCAGCCGAGCCAGAAACAAGCGGTTGCGACGAGGGCGACGGCGGCGAGAAAGTCCTGGCGAGGCGGTCATAGCGGGTGGCGATGCGTCGCCAGTCCTTCATGCGGCCGAACATGCGCGTCGATGACGTTGCGCCTGCGGTAAGCCCGTCGGTTGAGCGGATGGGGCGGCGTCGCGTTCGGGTAAGGTATGACCACCTCGGTTCCCTGGACCTCGAAAGCCTGCGCAGATGGTCGGCGTCATAGGCCTTGTCGGCGAGCAGACACTGAAGTTGCCCCGCTTCCGTGGACGGTTTGCGGGTATCGATCATTCGTTCACGGCCGTTGTCCTCGCTTCGTATTCGATGGGCGAGAGGTAGCCCAGGGCGGAGTGTCGTCTGGTCGGGTTGTAGAAGCCCTCGATGAACTGGAACACGGCCATGCGCGCCTCGGCCTGGGA
>JAQGHZ010000218.1 GCA_028291485.1 Rubritepida sp.
TCCGTGTCCCAGACGCGGACGCCCTCGCCGCGCGACATCAGGATCGAGCCGTGCTCGTTGTGGTCGGCGAGGTCGGTCTGCTGGTGGATGAAGTGAGCGATATCGGCTTCGTGGAGGTTGTTCGGGCGCATGGCGATCTCCGCGGAATGTCCGGCGGAAGCATCGCGCGAAGCGGGCGCGGCGCGCAACTCAGATCGGGAACCAGCCGCCTTACATCGCGCGCCCCGAAGGGCCCCGTACCGTGTCTTTTCGGATCGAGCCGCCGGGATGCGGCTCAGAATTCGTAGCGGATCCGGGCCGTTCCGTTGACGGCGTAGCTGTTGGAGGCCAGCTCCGCATCCACCCGCGCCGTCACCGTCATGGCCGGGCCCAGCCGCCAGTGGACGCCGCCCGAGAGCAGCGCCGCATGGGCGTCTGGCCGCGCGCCGCCGAGCGAGAAGCCGGAATTCGCCAGGCCGATGAAGCGGGCGGTCATCCCCGCATCGCGCTGCAGGTAGGCCGCCCAGCCCATCCGGCCGAAGCCCGACAGCGTCGGCGTCAGCGCCATGTCCGCGCGCAGGGACAGTTCCATCCGGGACTGGCCCTGGTTGCGCCCGGACACCGCCAGCGCGGCCGCCGACTGCCCGGCCACGCCGGTCTCGGTGAAGCCCGGCGTCTCGTACCAGCTGCCCTGGAAGGCGACCGAGGGTGTCAGCGCTATCAGCGGCACGACCCCCTCCATCCGCCAGCCCGCCTCCAGCCGCGTCGAGACGCCCTGGCTCGTGTAGCGGCCGCGGATGTCGCCGATACCGAGGAAGGGAACGGTGCGGCGCGTCGTGACATCCATGCCGCCATAGGCGGCCACCGCCGCGAGGCGCAGGGCGCCGAAGCTGGCAGTGCCGTAGACGGCGCCCTGGATCTGGCTGGTCTCGGCGCGGCCCATGCTGTCGGAGAGGCGCGTCGTGGCGCCCGAGCCCGCGAGTGCCATGCCCGCCACCACCTGCGCCGTAAGGCGGACATCCGCGCCCACCGCCACGCCGCCGCCGCTGGCCGTCGCCGCATAGGTGCCGGGATTGCCCGAGGCGCCCATCCGCCCGCCGCCGCCGAAGCCGCTCGCCCAGACGGCGTAGCGCGACGCGGACCCGTCGGCGCCGTCGCCGAGCGCCTGCGAGCCGCGCCCGGGATCCAGCATCGCGCCGAGGAACTGGTAGGCGGGCTGCGCGTGCATGCCGGCCGCCACGGCGTGGATCTGGCCCGAGACGAGGTCGAGCCCGCGCGGCAGCGCCGCGGCCGGCAGGTTATAGAGCGGGAAGAAGGCCGCGACGTCGGCACCGCCGGCCAGCGCGCGGTCGAAGCCCGCCGCCACGGAGATCTGGTTGGCCGTGCCGGCCGGGCCGAGGACGGGCGCGCTCTTGACCACGGGGGGCGGCACGACGACCGGCGGCGGGATCACCGGCTCGGTCGGGGGCGTGACGATCGGCACCAGCGGTGCCGGCGTGAGCGTGAGGGTCGCCTGGTTTGCCGTCGTGCTCACCACGCTGATCACGCCCGCGCCGAAGCTGCCCGTGGCGTTCACCGCAGCGAAGTTGCCGGTCACGGACGCCGCCTGGATCAGCGTGTAGGGGGAGTTGAAGGTGTAGGATCCGCCCTGCGCCAGCAGCTGCAGCGTGCCGCCCAGCGCCGCCGTGCCGGCCACGTTGATGCGGTCGATCAGCGGGCCATGCACCTCGATCTGCGTGGTCGAGCCCGGGGCCAGCGTCAGATTGCCGGCGATGTTGATCGTCCCGATGGAATTGCCCGGCGCCAGCGTGCCACCGGACAGGACGGAGACGCCCGGCAGGCTGCCGGTGCCGCCCAGCATGCCGCCCGAGGCCACCGTCACGCCGGAGGAGCTCGCGATGGAGCCGTTCACCGAGAGTCGGCCCGCATTCACCAGCGTCGCGCCCGTGTAGGTGCTGGTGGCGGTGAGGATCAGGTTGCCCGTGCCGTTCTGCGCCAGCGTGCCGGTGCCGGAGACCACATTGGCCAGCGTCGCGGCGTCCGACCGGTTGAAGGCGAGCGCCGCGTTGTTCACCACGTTGCCGCTGCCCAGCGTACCCGTCGTGCCGCCCGCGCCGACCTGCAGCGTGCCGCTGCTGATGGTGGTCACGCCGGAATAGCTGTTGGCGCCGGTCAGGATGGTGGTGCCGGTGCCGGCCTGCCGCACCGTGCCGGTGCCCGAGATGGCATTGGCCACCGTCGCGGCGTCCGAGCGGCTGAAGGCCAGCGCCGCGTTGTTCACCACGTCGCCGGTGCCCAGCGTGCCGCTCGTGCCGCCCGCGCCGATCTGCAGCGTGCCGGCGGTGATGGTGGTCAGGCCGGTATAGGTGTTGGTGCCGGTAAGGGTCAGCGTGCCCGCGCCCACCTTGGTCAGTCCCCCGCCGGTGCCGCCCACGATGCCGCCATCGGCGATCACGCCGGCGAAGGTGGTGGAGCCGCCGTTGCCGCCGACCGTCAGCGTGATGCCGCCCAGATCCACGGACCCCGTCCCGGCGAGCGAGC
>JAQGHZ010000127.1 GCA_028291485.1 Rubritepida sp.
GCGCCCATCGTGGAGCGGCTGGGCCGCGAGATCCGCGCGATCCTCACCGACGCCGCGATGGCCCGGCGTCTCGCGGAGCTCGGGACGGACCCCGCCCCGAGCACGCCGGAGGAGTTCGCGACCCGCATCCGGACCGACATCGCGAAATGGACCCGCGTGATCCGGGAGGCCGGCATCAGTCCGGAATAGGAGAGCCCACATGCCCACGCTGCGCGTCGCCGCCGACCTGGAGATGTTCTACCGGGACGAGGCCTTTGCCGATCCCTGGCGCGAGCCCGAGCCCCTGCTGATGCTGCACGGCAATGCCGAGAGCGGCGAGGCCTGGAACGCCTGGATGCCGCTGATGGGACGCGAGTTCCGCGTGATCCGCCCGGACATGCGCGGCTTCGGCCGCTCGACACCCATGCCGCTCGACCATCCCTGGTCGGTGGACCGGATCATCGACGATTTCCTGGCCCTCGCGGATCAGCTCGGCGTCGGCACCTTCCATGTCGTGGCGGCCAAGATCGCCTGCCCGATCGCGATGCGCATGGCGGCCCGCGAGCCGGCGCGGCTGCGGTCGCTCGCGGTGGTGGGCGGGCTGGTCTCGGCCGAGGCCTCCCTCGGCGACCGTGCTGCCTCCTGGGTCGCGCATCTGGAGGCACATGGCGTCGAGAGCTGGGCGCGCTGGACCATGCCGGGCCGGCTCGGCGCGGCCTCCTCGCCGGAGATGCGCGAAGGCTGGGCGCAACTCATGGGCCGGACGCCTCGGACGACGCAGCTGGGCTTCATCCGCTCCGTCCCGGCGATCGACGTCCGCGCCGATCTGCCGTCCATCGCCTGCCCCAGCCTCGTCATCACGACCGACGGCAGCGGGCTCGGCTCGGTCGAGTCCGTGCGGGAGTGGCAGAAGGTCATCCCGCGCTCGGAGCTGATGGTGGTGCCCGGCGATTCCTACCATGTCGCCGCGACCCATCCCGAGGCCTGCGCGAGGGCCGTCGTGGAGTTCATCCGCCGCCAAGGCTGAACGAAACAATCATTGCACATTCACTGTCTCATGATACAAATGGATCATGAGCGCGATCGCACAGCTCGAATCCGCCGCGCGCCAGCTGTCCCCGCGCCTCGCCGCCGCCGCGCGCTATGTCGCGGCGCATCCCTTCGACGCCGCCACCATCCCCATGCGCGAGCTGGCGCGCCGCTCCGGCGAACCGGCCGCCAACTTCACCCGCCTCGCCCAGGCCCTCGGCCATCCCGGCTGGGAGGAGTTGCGCCTCGGCCTGGTCGAGGCCGCGCGCCTCCCCCCGCCGGCCCCCTATTCCGAGCGGCTGCCCGCACGCGACGGCGTGGTCGAGGCCATGCTCGCCGCCGACCGCCAGAGCCTGTCCACGCTGGGCGAAGAGGATCTCGCCGCCGCCGCGGCCCTGCTGGAAGCCGCGCCGCGCGTGCATGTCGCGGGTTTCCGGAGCTGCCACGCCCCGGCGCTGCTCTTCCACTACCTCTATCGCCTCTTCCGTCCCGAGGTGACGCTGGTCACCGGCGCCGGCGGGCTGCTCGACCTGGAGCTCGGCGCCTTCCAGCGCGATGACGTGCTCGTCCTCTTCGGCTTCGCGCCCTATTCGCGCGACAGCCTGCTCGCCGCCCGCGCCGCGGCCGGCGCCGGAGCCCAGGTCCTGGCGATCGTGGACAGCGCCGCCGCGCCCATCACCGAGGGCGCCGCCGCCACGCTGACCTACGGCACGCCGACGGCCGGCTTCTTCCCCTCGCTGACGGCCTGCGTCGCGCTGGTCCAGGCGCTGGCCGCGCTGCTCTACGCGCGCGCCGGCGCCGGGGGGCAGGAACGCCTGCGCCAGGCCGAATGCCGCATCGCCGCCCACACCGCCTATCTGCGTCCCCCAATGGGCACGAAGGAATAACCATGACACGCCTGATGCACCGCTCCCTCCGCGAGGCCCCGCCGATCGCGGTCGGCGGCCATGGCATCCGCCTGATCGAGGCCGGCGGGCGCGAGATCATCGACGCCTCGGGTGGCGCCGCCGTCTCCTGCCTCGGGCACGGGCATCCCCGCGTGGTCGAGGCTATCAGGCGCCAGGCCGGCCAGCTCGCCTATGCCCATACCGGCTTCTTCTCCTCCGAGCCCGCCGAGGAGCTGGCCGAGATGCTCGTCGGCCACGAGCCGGGCGGCCTCGCCTTCGCCTACTTCGTCTGCGGCGGATCGGAGGCGGTCGAGGCCGCGCTCAAGATGGCGCGGCAATATTTCGTGGAGCTCGGCCAGCCGCAGCGCACGCGCTACATCGCGCGGCGGCAGAGCTATCACGGCAACACGCTCGGCGCGCTGGCGGCGGGCGGCAATGCCTGGCGGCGCGCCCCCTATGCGCCGCTGCTGTCGGACGCCTTCAGCCATGTCTCGCCCGCCTTCGCCTATCGCGAGATGCAGGACTCCGAGAGCGAGGCCGATTTCACCGCCCGCCTCGCCGCCGAACTGGAGGCGGAGTTCCAGCGTCTTGGCCCGCAGAACGTCGCCGCCTTCGTCGCCGAGCCCGTCGTCGGCGCCACCTCCGGCTGCGTCACCGCGCCGACCGGCTATTTCAAGGCCGTCCGCGAGATCTGCGACCGCCACGGCGCGCTGCTCATCCTGGACGAGGTGATGTCCGGCATGGGCCGCACCGGCACGCTGCACGCCTGGGAGCAGGAAGGCGTCTCGCCCGACATCCAGGCCGTCGCCAAGGGCCTGGGCGGCGGCTACCAGCCGATCGGCGGCGTGCTGGCCTCGGGCCGCATCGTGGCCGCGATGCGGGACGGATCGGGCGCCTTCCAGCATGGGCACACCTATCTCGCGCATCCCATGGCTTGCGCCGCCGCGCTCGAGGTGCAGAAGGTGATCCGCGACGAGGAGCTGCTGTCCAACGTCCGCGCCATGGGCGCGCGGCTGGAGGAGCGCCTGCAGGAGCGCTTCGGCAACCACCGCCATGTCGGCGACATCCGCGGCCGCGGCCTGTTCCGCGCCATCGAGCTGGTGCAGGACCGCGCGTCGAAGGAAGCCTTCGACCCCAGGCTGAAGCTCCACGCCCGGGTGAAGGCCGCCGCCTTCGAGCGCGGCCTGGGCTGCTACCCCTCGGGCGGGACCGTGGACGGGCAGCGCGGCGACCATGTATTGCTCGCCCCGCCCTACATCACCGCGCCGGGCGAGATCGACATCATCGTCGACCTCCTCGGCGAGGCCGTGGATGCGGCCATCGCCTCCAGCCACTAGACCATGCTGCCTTCGCATCATACCTGCTCGTCACGGATTTGTGTGGCGAAGATGGCCGCGGCCTTTGCTAGAGTGCCCGCATTTTTGATCAGCCGT
>JAQGHZ010000238.1 GCA_028291485.1 Rubritepida sp.
AGCCCGCCATTCGGCGCCACGGACTGGCGGAGCGTGAGCTGGCCGTCGCGGAAGGCGAAGACCTTCAGCGCGCCGGGATCCTCCGGCTTGGCGCCCTCGGCGTCGTTGCCGCGCGTGACAAGGATGACGGTGCCATTGTCCGGCGTCGCCAGCACCTGGTGGCCGTAGATGCCGCCATCCGGCGTCGTCGCCTGCTGCACCTCCGCGCCCAGCCGGCCGTCGGCACCGATGCGGTGCACGGTGAGGCCGCTGGGGTTGTTGTAGGCGACCAGCGCGAAGGCGCCGGTGCGGTCCAGGGACAGGTGGATCGGCCGCGCGCGCAACGCGGTGGGCTCGCCATGCGGGCGCAGCTCACCGCTGTCGGGATCGATGAGGAAGGCATTGAGGAAGTGGCGGTCGCCCGGCCCGCCCGGCCCTCCATTGCTGGAGGCGACGTAGAGCATGCGCTGCGTGGGGTGGCGCCACGCATATTGGACGTTGGCCGGCAGCGTGACCTCGGACAGCCGCGTCAGCGTCAGGGCCGCGACGTCGGGCTTCCAGGTGGCGAGGACCGGACCGACGCTCTGGTAGAAGGCGGCAGCGCCGCCTGCGGTGGAGGTCTGTGCCGAGGCGGGGCCTGCGACGGTGGCGCCAAGGGCCAGGCCCATGGCGGTGCGGCGTTTGATCATGGGAGCCTCCCAGGCTTTTTTATCCGCCGAGCATGATCCCGCGTCCGGGAGGGCGCAAGGCCGCCGGCAGTTCAGCCTTCGCGCAGCGCGCCCCCGGCCAGCTCCAGATGCCGCCCATGATGCGTCGCCACGGCCGGCCGGTGCGCGATGGACAGGATCGCGGTCCCCGGCAGCCGCTCCTTCAGCAGCTCGTAGAGCCGCTGTTCCGCCGCCGGATCCAGGCTCGCCGTCGCCTCGTCGAGGAATAGCCATTTCGGCTTGTTCAGCAGCGCGCGGGCCAGCGCCACGCGCTGCTGCTCGCCGCCGGAGAGTTGCTGCGCCCAGTTCTCCTCCGCGTCGAGCCGCGGCGCGAGATGGGCGAGGCCCACATCCTGCAGCACCGCCTGGATTTCCGCCTCGGGGAAGAGGTCGGCCGCCGCGGGATAGGACAGCGCGCGGCGCAGCGTGCCGAGCGGCAGGTAAGGGCGCTGCGGCAGGAAGAAGGGCGCCTCGCCCTTGGGGAAGGTCACGCGGCCGGTGCCGAAGGGCCAGATGCCGGCGATGGCGCGGAACACCGTGGACTTGCCGCTGCCCGAGGCGCCGGTCAGCACCGCGCGTTCGCCGGGCCGCAGCTCCAGCGCGCCGTTCTCCAGCAGGACGCGGCCGTCCGGCAGGGTCAGGTGCAGCTCTTCCACGTGCACCGCATCCGTGCCGCCCATGGCCGCCCGCACGCCCTCGCCGCGCACCGTCGCCGCATGCGCGGCCTCGATCGCGTCGCGGAAGCCGGTGAGGCGGGCGACGGTCGCGCGCCACTGCGTGAGGTCGGAATAATTGTCCACGAACCAGGAGAGCGCGCCCTGCACCTCGCCGAAGGCCTGCGCCGTCTGCGTCAGTCCGCCGAGCGGCATGGCGCCCGAGAAGAAGCGCGGCGCCGCGACCACGAAGGGGAAGACCGTTGCCACCTGCGCATAGCCCGCGGTGAAGAAGGTGAGCCGCTTGGTTGCGACCATCAGTGCCCACCAGTTGTCGATCACGCGGTGGAAGCGGCCGGACAGGGTCGCGCTTTCCCCGGCCTCGCCGCGATGCAGCGCAATGCCCTCCGCATTCTCGCGGAAGCGCACCAGCGCGTAGCGGAAATCGGCCTCGACCTTCTGCTGCTGCACGTTCAGCCGGATCAGCGGCCGGCCCACCAGATGGGCGAGCCCGGTGCCGATCGCCGCATAGATCAGCGCCACCCAGACCATGTAGCCGGGAATCTCGATGCCGAGGATCGTCGCCGGGCCGGACAGCGTCCAGAGCACGAAGAGGAAGGAGAAGAGCGTCACCACCGTCCGCATCAGCCCCAGGCCCAGCACCAGCGTGGCATCCACGAAGAGCTTGGCGTCCTCGGCAAGGCGCTGGTCGGGGTTGTCGGTCCCGCGATCGGTGAGCGCGATGCGGTAATAGGCCCGCTTCTCCAGCCAGCCGGCGAGCATCGTCTCGGTGATCCAGCGCCGCCAGCGGATCTGCAGCGCCTGGCGCAGGTAGAGCGCATAGACGGCGATCACGATGTAGAGCGCCGCGATCCAGGCGAAGCCCGGCATCATCCCGCTGTCGGTCTCCTGCCAGGTGAAGAGCAGGTGGAAGAAGGCGCTGGAATTGCGCGCCTCCAGCGTGTTGAAGAACTCGCGGTTCCAGTAGGAGAGCAGCACCGTCATCGCCACCAGCGAGAGGTTCAGCGCGACGACCGCGGCCAGCAGGCCACGCGCCTTCCAGCGCTCGTCGCTGCGCCAGTAGGGCAGGGCCAGGCTGAGCGCCTCGCGGATGGGTTTCATGTCTGTATTCCCAGATAAGTCAGGCGGGCTGCCAGGGCTTCGGCGCCGGCGGTGTCGCCCGTCAGGCCGAGGCGGCGCAGCGCCAGGCGGGCGGCCGGAAGCAGATCAGGCCCGATCTCGTCGAGCTCGGCGGGATCGCCGCCGCCCAGGCCGATCAGGGCGATGCGCCATTCAGGGTTCTCCGGCGCGAGGCGGCAGGCCTGGGCCAGGAGGTTGCGGGCGGTCTCGCGGTCGCCGCGC
>JAQGHZ010000254.1 GCA_028291485.1 Rubritepida sp.
CCGGGCTTGTCCTTCCACTCCTCCGCATCGGCCGGCGGCTCGCCCTTGCGGGTGATGTTCGGCCAGGTCTTGGCGTAGTTGCGGTTCAGCTCCAGCCAGGGCGTCGCCTTGTCGTCGCTGTCCGGCACGATCGCCTCGGCGGGGCATTCCGGCTCGCAGACGCCGCAATCGATGCACTCGTCCGGATGGATGACCAGGAAGTTCTCACCCACGTAGAAGCAGTCGACCGGACAGACCTCGACGCAATCCATGAACTTACACTTGATGCAGTTTTCAGTGACGACATAAGTCACGAAGGCAGCTCCCGATCTTCGCAGTCGCGATAGAAATGGCGCCGCAGCGTCACGTTGACAAGCGCCGGGCCATCATGCCTGACCCATGCTACGCCTCTGGGACTTCCTCGTAGAGCGCGCGGGCCTCGGCGGGCGGTCCACGACGGTCGCCGAGCGCCAGCACGCGCCAGACACGGACCTCGATTCCCCCTGGGCCGGCCCAGGGAAAGGTGAGCACGTCGCCCACGCGGATTCGCGCATGGGCCTTGGTGACGGGCTGGCGGTTGAGGCGGAAGCCGCCCGCCTCGATCAGCACGCCGCAGAGCGGCTTGGATTTGGCCAGGCGCGTGTGCCAGAGCCAGGCGTCGAGGCGCAGGAAATCCGCCCCTGGCTCCATGCGCTACTTCAGCTTGAGCTTCATCAGCGCGGCGAAGGGACTGTCCTCGGCGCTGGTGGAGGGCCGGTCCTCGTGGAAGGTCCGGGTCTCGGGGCCGCCGGAGCGGTCGCGGTCGCGCGGCGGGCCACGGCGGTCGTCGCGGCGGGGGCCGCCCTTGTTGGAGAAGTTGCCGCGGTTGCCGTCGCGGCGAGGGCCGTTGTCGTTCCGGGCGCCCTCGGGACGGCCATTCTCAGGACGGCCATTCTCAGGACGGGGAGCCTCGGCCGCGCCCCCCTCGGGACGGGCCTCGCGCGGGGCGCCCTGGCCCTGGCCCTGGCGAGGAGCGCCTTTGCCGGGGAAGGGACCGCGGTTGCGATCGCGGCGAGGACCCTCGTGGCGACGCGGCGCCTCGGTGCCCTCGGCTGGGGTAGCGCCCTCGGCGACGGGCGCCCCTTCGGCGGGCGCCTGCTCACGGCGCGGATTCGGCCCGCGGCCGCGGTTCGGCTGGTTCTGGCGGCGCGGCGGCGCGGCGGGGCGCGCCCAAGCCACCATCGCCGGTAGCACGGGGCCCGGCATGTCCTCGGGCAGCGGCTCGGAGGGGATCAGGCGGAAGCCGAGCGCTGATAGCACCGGCTCCAGCATGTCGCCCTTGATGCCGAAGCGGCCCAGGATCTCGGGCGGCAGCGCGGCCGGGGCGCGGCGGGTGAGGTAGCCGAGCTCGGCCGCCACGCGCTCCGCGACGTCCAGGCGCAGCAGCACTGGGCCGGCCGGCACCCAGCCCATGATCGGCGCAAAGGCCTCGGGCCAGGAGAGCGCCATCACGCCGTCGGTGGGAATGGAAACCAGGCCCGGCGCGGGCAGCGGCGGCGTCGGCAGATCGTAGCTCAGCGCCCAGAGTTGCGCGCGCAGCGCCATTGGGCGCGGCTTCAGCGCCTCGGGCACATAGAGCGCGAAGCGGCCGGCGCGGATGCCGATCGCCTTCAGCTTGGCGCGCAGCTCGTGGCCGATGTTGTTGCGGGTATCGCCGGGCTTCAGGCCCAGCGTCTCGCGCAGCTGGAAGGCCGGGCCGCGCAGCGTGTTGTCCTCGGCGGCCTTCGCCTCGATGGCGCCGATGGCCGCGAGGTCCTTCGAGAGCACGCCCTCGATCCAGCCGGCCAGCCGCAGGCGAACGCGCTCGCGCTGCGGGCCGTCGATGAATTCGGAGGCATTCACCTCGATCTGCGGCTTGCCCGGCTCGCTGCCCATCTTGAGGCGGGCGATCTCGGCGCCGTCCCAGGTGATGCGGTGCTCGGAGGTCAGCGCCAGGGTCTCGACCTTGGCGACGTCCAGCGCGGCCAGCCGGCGCGGGATCTCCTGCACCAGGGCGCGGCGCGCGGCGCGGAGGATGAGCTTCTTCTCCTCGTCGCCGCCCTCGCCCAGCTCGGGCACGAATTCGAAGCCGACGACATGGCCGACCTTGTGGCCCTCGACCACGACCTCGCCCTGGCGGGTGACGGCGGACAGCAGCTCGTCCTGCGTGTTGTCCAGGCTGCGGATGAGGTGCGCGGCGCGGCGGTCCACGAAGCGGGCCGTGAGGCGCTCGTGCAGGGCGTCGCTGACCTTGTCCTCGGCGGCGCGGGCGGCCTCCTGCTGGACCGCGGCATCGCGCACCCAGTCGGCGCGGGCCGCGATATAGGCCCAGACGCGGATGGCCGAGAGGCGCGCCATCAGCGTGTCGAGGTCGCCCTCGGTGCTGGTGCAGGAGGCGATCTGTGAGGCGATCCAGTCGGACGGCAGGGCGCCGTCCTCGGCCAGATGCGTGAAGATGCGCGCGACGAGGCGCGTGTGGGTGTCGTCCGCCAGCTTGCGGAAGTCGGGGATCTGGCAGGCCTCCCACAGCTCGGCCACGCGGCCGCGGGAGGAGGCGAGCTTGCGGATGCCCTCCTCGCGCGCGAGCAGGCTCAGCGTGATGTGGTCGGTCGCGTCGTTGCCCTTGGTCAGGCCCGCCTGCGGGGCGGGGGCGCCGAGGCTGTCGAGCAGGGCCTCCACGCCGGAGAAGTCGAGGTCGCTGTTGCGCCAGGCCAGCGCCTGGAGCGGCTCGAAATGGTGGCCCTCGATCTTCTCGACCATCTCGTCGGGCAGCGGCGGGCATTCGGCGGTGACGCCGAAGGTGCCGTCGCGCATGCCGCGGCCGGCGCGGCCGGCGATCTGCGCGGCCTCCTGCGCGGTCAGGGCGCGGGGGGAATGGCCGTCGAACTTCTGGAGGCTGGCGAAGGCCACATGGTCCACATCCATGTTCAGGCCCATGCCGATGGCGTCGGTGGCGACCAGGAAGTCGACCTCGCGGTCCTGGTACATCTTCACCTGGGCATTTCTCGTGCGCGGGGAGAGGCGCCCCATCACCACGGC